>JAYUBR010000931.1:0-1196 GCA_043740775.1 Ferruginibacter sp.
GGGCCAATGGTCTTCATCCCGGAGATCAAGATCATAGCACATTTGTGTATAGTATAGTGCAGAATCAAGTTGGTTTAATTTGAAATATGTTCTGCCCAAAAACCCTGAAAAAATTTTTTGATTGCGTTTAAAAATTGCCTGGTTTAATTTCAGTTTATTGAAATAGTATAAAGCCCTATCGTAATCATTAGAATAATAATATACCGTTCCGATACTGGCGTATGCCCAAACTATAGCTGTTGAATCACCTGATTTTTCTGAAAGTTCCAATGCTTTCAGGCTGGCTTCCAAAGCGTTTGGATAATTGCCTTTGCCCGAAAATGCCTGTGAAGCCTTACTATAAGCGTCGATTTCTCCACGAGTAAAATTTAGTTTTTGCGCCAATTGCAGGGCTTTTTGCGGATATAAAATACCACTATCCGGATATGACCATTGATAAATGCTGCTTAAATTTACCAATAGCCGAACCTTATTGGTGTCTTCTTTGGTGGCAGCTAATTTCTGCCTTAAGCTGTCGGCATTATTTTGCTGTGCATTAATTTGTATAAAGCAGAAAAACACAAAAAGTAATAACAGTAATGTTTTTGACATAAAATAATTTTAGCCGGTTACGTTAGTGGTAATTGAATTATAAATGTTGTTCCCTCAACTTCTGCTGTCTCCACTTTTATCTCGCCGCCATGTGCTTTCACAATATCATAGCCCAAACTCAAACCTAATCCTGTTCCCTGCCCGGTGGGTTTGGTGGTGAAGAATGGCTGAAATATTTTATCAATTATTTTTTTAGAAATACCGTTGCCATTATCACTAACTTTAATTTCTACTTTATCACCCATCTTTTTTGTACTTACTAAAACTGTTGGCTCATATCCAGTAATGTTTTGTTGTTTCTTTTCATTCACTGCATAAAATGCATTCGTAATTAAATTAAGAATTGCCCTGCCAATATCCTGGGGAACGATATTGATTGTTTCAATTGTTACGTCAAAATCTGTTTTGATTGTTGCATTGAATGATTTGTTTTTTGCTCTTAAGCCATGATAGGAGAGGCGCAAATATTCATCACACAAAGCATTGATATCAGTAGGCTCTTTTGCTCCACTGGTGCTGCGGCTGTGTTGCAGCATACCTTTTACAATGGCATCGGCACGTTTGCCGTGATGATTTATTTTTTCTGAATTTTCTATTATATCATC
>JAYUBR010000932.1:0-1192 GCA_043740775.1 Ferruginibacter sp.
TACTGGTTTTTACAAAAAAGATTTAACCTGCAGCCTTTTACAAAACAAACATTGTATACCATATTATTAGGTGTACTTTCTTTTTACATTTGCCGTTTATTATTTAGTACTATCCATGGCTTTGCAGGCTTGTTTGCCAGAAGCATTTGTTTTATTGCCTTGTACGCCACGGGCATTGTAGCATTAAAATTATCTTCTGATGTATTGCCCGTATGGAATACTCTGGTTAAAAAAGCAGGCATAAAAAAAGGAGAATAAAATTCTCCCATTAATTCACAACTATATATTCTTTGTGCAGGTTATTTACAAACCCTGCCGCCACTGATAAATTTACGGCTGTAATAATCATCGGTTAAACTACTGATGGTTACACCTCCGTTTAGGCTGCTATGTACAAAATAATTATTACCCAAATAAACGCCTGCATGGCTCACACCTCCCCTTGTATTAAAAAAAACAAGGTCCCCTTCCAGCAGATCTTCCTTTGATACCCTTTCAGAAATCTTGTACTGATCTGTTGCAGTGCGGGGTAAATTTACACCGTATACAGAGGCCAGAACTTTTCCTGTAAAAGCACTGCAATCAATACCATGTTTATCTTCGCCACCATAACGGTAACGGGTAGCCCACCATTCATCTATAAAATTATAAAGGGCTGCATTTGTCAACGTTTCCACTTCCCTGTTCATCATGGTAGCATACTTAAACTGCATGGCCGAGCACTGTTCAATATCACTGCTTACAAATACATTGGCTGCGGTTGAAGCAGATGTGTATGTAACATCATTTTTTTCAATAACATTGTCTGCAGTCAAATTATCCGAAATTTTTTCCGGTGTAATTTCAATGTCTTCAATAAAACGTGGAGAAATTTTAGATTTGGTTTTACTGGCCACACTCTCCAGGCTAATGCTGGTTTGGGCTGTAACTTTAATAGATGTTCCTGGAAAAATGCCAAAGGCAACAGCAACAAAAAATAAGTATTTCATACGTAAACTTTTGGTTTTACACGTATGCACGACTTAGTCTTGTGTTATTTGATCGTCTTTTGTTTCGCTAAATGCACTGCTTAACTTTTCTATTCTATGAGTCCTGTCCTACAAACAATTAATAAATAATTTTTTCGATAGCTGGCAAATATAGCACCAAAATGTTTAAAATGCAAGCTTTAAGGCGAATGCCATTAGCCTAA
>JAYUBR010000933.1:0-4224 GCA_043740775.1 Ferruginibacter sp.
CAGGGATTTTTGCAATTGCTTCAACAGGTTTATACCACAGGTGTACCTTATTATGGATACGAAACAAAAGTCAATCTTATCCGCAACGGAAAAGAAGAACCCGTATATTACAATTTTGTATATCAACCCTATACAGAAGTTGACAATAGTATAACAGGCATTACTATACTTGCCACCGAAGTAACCGAGCAGGTATTGGCAAAAAAACAAATTGAAGAAAGTAATGAGGAACAAAAAAAATTGGCAAGCCATTTAAAACTTGCAACTGATTCCGCCAACATTGGCATTTGGTCTTTCGACATTGTTTCATCAAAATTGGAGTGGTCTAACATTCATAAAAAAATGTGGGGATATGACGAAAATCGTGAAGACCTGATTTACGAAGACTGGCATAAAGCGATTGTACCAGAGGATAAAGAATTGGCTTTCCAAAAAATAGAAGAATCAAAGGTTAATCATGGTGTTTATGAAGTAGAATATCGAATAAATAAAGCTGATGATAATGTTATCCGCTCGATACGTTCTGTAGGAAAATATTATTACAATGCTAAGGGCGAAGCCGAAACACTCACAGGGATTAGTATTGATATAACTGAAGAGAAAGAAGTTGAAGAAGCTTTGCGTAAAAGTAAAGAACGCTTACAAGGAGGGCTCAATGTAGCCAATGTAGCATTGTCAGAAGTTAATTACCACACCGGGCTGGTAACCCTTTCACCCGAGGCAGCATTAATGTATGGTTTGCCCGCAGATAATTTAACCGTAACCCGTAAGCAGTTGCATGATACTTTTCATCCTGATTGTAAACAAGAATTGGAAAAATTCATTGCGCAGGTAATAAAACCAGAGGGCAATGGATTGATGGAAGTAGAACACCAAATCATACTCCCGGGAGGTGAAGTGCGATGGTTAAAAATAAACAAACAGTTTTTTTTCGACCGTACCCTACAACCTGCAAAACCACTCTACAGTATTTTAGCCGCACAGGATATTACTGCAAAAAAAGAAGCGGAAGAAAAAATTAAGGAAAGCGTAGCCAAATTCAGAACGCTGTCCGAAACTATTCCTATCATGGTATGGACAGCCGAACCCGATGGAAATAAAAATTTCTTCAACCAATATTTTCTTAGTTACACAGGATTATCTTTTGAAGAATTAAAAAGCGATGGCATGCAGGAAATTATTTTTCCTGATGACCTAAAAAAGGATTTGCAGCTATGGCAACATTCGCTTAAAACAGGCGAAGATTTTAAAATGGAAAAACGCCTTCGCCATCATGATGGAACTTACCGATGGCATCTAAGTCATGGAATTGCACAAAAAGATAATCATGGCAAAATTACCGGATGGATAGGAAGCAACACAGATATTCATGAACAGAAAACAAAAGAACAACAAAAAGATGAATTTATAAGCATTGCCAGCCATGAAATGAAAACACCACTTACTACTGCTAAAGGCTATCTTGAATTATTGATGCTGCTATTAAGTGAAGAAAACCAAACTGCCTTTTTATACGCCAACAAAGCAAATCAGTCAGTAGAAAGGCTAAACCGTTTAGTTACAGAATTATTAGATGCCAGTAAAATACAAAACGGAAAACTGAATTATAATATATCCACGTTTGATTTTGATGAAATGTTGGATGAAGCCATTGAAGACATTCAGGTTACTGCTAAAAATCATTTCATACAAAAAACCGGCAACTGTTTAAAACAAATAAACGGCGATAGAGGCAGGCTGCAACAGGTGTTGATTAACTTATTAAGCAATGCTGTAAAATATTCTCCCAAAGCTGATAGGGTGTTAGTTAAAATAGAAGAACAGGAAAGTAAAATTCAGGTATCGGTTCAGGATTTCGGTGTTGGCATGCCAAGACAGCATTTAGACAAAATTTTTAACAGGTATTACCGGGTGCATGAACATGCTATAAATTTTCAGGGATTGGGTATTGGGTTGTACATATCTAACAATATTATAGAAAGGCACAATGGTACAATGTGGGCAGATAGCGAACCTGATAAGGGAAGCATTTTTTATTTTACTTTGCCATTATAAACAATTGAAATAAAAGTTCTTTACTAACATAGTTTAATCACTATGAAAAAAAATATTCTTATTTATGATGATAATGAAGAAATTTTGCTTTTATGCAAAGCCATATTATGTAAGTATGACGACCCTCCAAGCCGATAATTCCAACTGACTTTCTTTCCATCTAAAAAATTTTTGCGAAACCGAATAGTTGCACATATATTTGCAACCGATTAGTTTCGCAAGCTAAAATTTAAACAATATGAGACGAGACATTTTTCAGGCAATAGCCGACCCTACAAGGCGGGCAATTATTACCTTGATTGCATTGCAGGCAATGACACCGAACGCCATTGCTGACAACTTCCACACTACCCGGCAATCTGTTTCTAAACACCTTCGCATACTCACAGAATGCGAACTGGTAAAACAGGAACACCAAGGCAGGGAAATTTACTACTCACTTGAAATTGAAAAAATGAAAGCGGTTGATAAATGGTTAAACCAGTTCAGAAAAATTTGGGAAACGCGTTTTAATCAACTTGACGAAGTATTATCAACCATGTCTACCGAGAGGCAGGCAATTAAAAAACAGAAAAAATGAAAGACAACTTGCTATTTGATTTTACCGTTGACAAAACAACAAAAACGGTATTCGTAAACAGAGAATTTGCTGCCGGCCTTTCGCTGGTATGGGACGCTTTTACCAAACAGGAAATTCTTGACCAATGGTGGGCACCAAAACCCTGGGTATCAAAAACAAAATTTATGAATTTCGAAGTTGGCGGACGAAGATTTTATGCTATGGTAAGCCCGGAAGGACAAGAGCATTGGTCAATTCAGGAATTTACTTCCATTAGTCCAACAACCAATTTCAAAATGTCGAATGCTTTTGCAGACAAAGATGAAAACCCTGAATTGCCAGGTTCTGATTGGGATTTGAATTTCAGCGAACAAAACGGAACCACAAAAGTGAGTATTACTATTAAAAATGAATCCCTTGCCCGCATGGAGAAGATGATTGAAATGGGCTTCGAGGGAGGATTTACTATGACATTGAACTACCTGGAAAATCTGTTGACAACATTATCCCAACGACAGTAGAAAGAAAAACTGCTGCTGACAACTAAGGCATCGTCGGGCCTGCAAGGCCAACGATGAAGCCTTAGTTGTAACGAACCGGTGACTTCAACCGCCGTGGCCCGTGTCCCACCGGCCACTTCTTAAGTTATAAGGTATTCCGAAAATTGTTTTTAGACAGCTTCTTATAAATGCAAATAATAATCTTTCAATAAAGCAACAAATTCATTCGTGTAAACATTCATGTCATTTTTTATAATCAGTTCTTTTAAGGTGGGTTCAACGGGTATGTTTGATAAAAATAAAATACCCCTGAAGTAAGGATGCGTGGCAGTATGGCGCAATAATATTTGTTGCTGCAAATAAAAATGATGGCCATTTATTGAACGAATAAATTCAGTAACCCGGTGGTATGGTAATAATACAGCCAATACGCCACCCGGTTTTAAATGCTTGTTAGCGGTAGTTAATAATTGCTGCAAATTAAAAGTAGTACTGTGTTTGGCTGCATTTATTATTTCATCGTCCGATGACAAGTCGCCCTCAAAAAATGGTGGATTGCAAATGATGCCGCCATATTTTTTATCTGCATCAAACTGTAACACATCGGTATGGTATGCAGTAAGCCTTTCGTTAAAAGGCGAAGCGGAGAAGTTTTGAATAGCCTGTTCAAAAGCCGCTGCATCAATTTCTACCGCATCAATACAAGCGGATGTTTTTTGTGCCAGCATCAGGCTTAGTAACCCGGTACCGGTACCAATATCAAGATAGCATTTAGTTGCATTAGCTTGTAGTGCTTTTTCAGCAAAGTTTTCAGCAACGGCCGCTCCAAAAATGCAGGAGTCTGTACTCACCTTCATGGCACAGTGTTGCTGGTAAACGGTAAATTGCTTGAATTGAAAAAAAGTATTTGCCACTGGGTAAGTTGATTGATAAAATTACAATTATGCAGTTCCTGAAAACCTACTCAAAAGTAGATTTGTCATTTTCTAATTGTGGCTGTTTAACCTTAGTAGAAGGAGCAATCCAGGATAATTCTAACCTTATTACCTTATTGCAGGTAAGCCCGTAAAATAAGGTAATAAGCCTGCCCGGCTGCGCCAGCAGACAGGG
>JAYUBR010000934.1:0-4222 GCA_043740775.1 Ferruginibacter sp.
GCCGTAGGCTCGGTTCTGTTTTGTAACAACGGATTTCAATCCGTTGTGCCGTCACAAACTTTATATCAAGAGCCATAGGCTCGGTACATATTTGTGTAAACCTGGACAATGCCGTTTCTTCTTTAATTATTTTCTCCTGCTTTATATGCGCCGAACCTGCGTACCGGACAGGCAGGCCTATGGTTCTCGTTTTATTATCTTCTATTGTAACAAAGGGTTGAAACCCATTGCTACAATATTATCCGAGGCTACGCCTCTCTTTGAACCTGATTACGGATAGTCATTATAACGTTTAAATACTAAGACGAAGCAATGGAAGAAATTTCTCTTTTTCTGAGTTTTAATATTTTTTCTTTTTTCTTAGCGTTTTTTTCTTTGATGGTTTGCATAATCTTTCTAAAGTCTGCAAGCTCTTTCTCTGTCCATGGTTCAGACTTTGTAGAAAAATCAATTTCCATTGGTTATTTAATTAGTCCCATAGTTTTAATGTTTAAAATATTGTGAAATAAGTTTCAATGCTGCGCTGGTTTCAATAAACATTCTCAGTCCGCGAAAATGAGTTGCATTAGCGATTCTTCGTAATGTTTAATTAAAGAAGTCTTTGCATCAAAAGCAAGGAAACCTTCATAGCCCTTGTCTACCGAATATTTACAAGCAAAAGCAACAAGGTGTCCCAGAACGCCAAAGTAAACTTTCGCCTTTCCTTTATTAAACTTTGCACTTTCAATTAAATGCATAAAGACGTGGTCTTTTTTGTCTTCTATGCTTATTAAGTCCTGTATAATTGCCGGGTTATTTACTGTTGTTAATTTGAAAATTTTTTTTGTCTTGTCTTTGAGTTCCTTATGCCAATCAAATTGCCAATCTGATTTTAAAATTTCCTTTGCATAAGCAGAAGAGAGTTTCGCAATCTCAGTGTCAAAAACTTCACCGGTAGAAGTATTTTCTATTGAATTTGTTAGCTTGTCAATGATAAAATCAAGCCCTGTTTTTTGCTTTTTCACTAACCAAATTTAAGAAAAATCAAAGTGGTTTTAAATGTTTTTAAAAGTTGTTAGGTGTGCAGTTTTATGGCTTCCAACAAAGTCCTGCGCCAGAAGGCACTTTGGCGTTGTTGGGATATTTGATTGCACTTAATGTTAGCGGCTGAAAAAGTCTTGTAGACGATCTGCCAAATCATCTATGTCGTCTTTTCTTGCAAGTTGCTTTATCCAACTTTTTGGAATTTTTTTCCAACCATAAAGAAGTCCTGCAAGTCAGCCTGTAACTGCTCCTGTTGTATCTGTGTCCGAACCTAAATTTACTGCTTTTAAAGTGGTAGCTTTATAATTATCACTTGTTAATAAACACCAAATACTTGCTTCCAAAGTATGCAAAACATATCCACTACTATAAATTTCTTTATCTGTCAATTCGTAAATATTGTGTTTCAATAAACGGTCAAACAATTTTATTTCGTCAGTATTTATAGAAAGAGAATTTAAATACCCGGAAATTTCTGTTTGCAAGTTTTTATAAACTTTAAATTTTTCAATTCCATTCAATAGTTGTCCTGCAAATTCAAGATAATAGAAGCAGGCAATTACAGAACGAATGTGGCCGTGAGTAATAGCAGAAACTTGTTTAGTAATTTGGTATCTATCCGCAATTGCTTTGTCTTTTATGTAAATAAGTAATGGCAAAATTCGCATCAATGAACCGTTGCCATTGTCTGAAACGTCTGTTCCGCCTGCTAATTCAGGTTCGCAACATTCTTGTAATCTTCTAATAGCTTGTCTTGTTGCCATACCAACGTCAAAAACTGTTCCTCCTGATGTCCAATAATTATTGTTAAGCCACGCAATAAAATTAGTTGCAATTTTCTGCAAATCAAATTCGTTGGTCAATGCTTCTGCAAGACAAAAAGCCAATGAACTATCATCTGAAAATGTTCCGGCCGGAAGATGATAAGTTCCGTAACCTATCATATCGGTTACAGGTTTTAGTGCAATAGTTTCTCTGCTTTTAAACTCAACAGGAACGCCCAAAGCGTCGCCTACTGCAAGTCCAAAAAGAATTGATTTAATATTGTCGGTTTGATGAATACCTTGATTAGTGAATACCATACGCCCATAATTACTCCAATTTTTTATAGCATCATTTTCTGATTTTATATTTTTTTCAGCATATATTTTGCTAACGTCAATGTCCAAAAGTGCCCGGGCAATTAAAAACAAAACTGATTTTTTGTCTTCATTATCGTCTTCATTTTTATATTTCTCCTGATTTCTTTCTGCCCAAAACTCTTTTATGCAGTAAAAATTTTCTTCTTTTAAAATTTGTGCTTTGTATAGTCCATAACCGGTCCATGACCGATGAAAATACAGCCATTCATTTTCATAAAAAATGAACCATTTATCCTCCATTTGTTCAGGAATTAATCCCCGTACAATTTTAGAAAATTGCTCTTCTGTAAAATGAAAATCTATGTTTATTCGCTTTGGATTGTCAATAGGGATATTTTGCCACGTTGATCGTATTGCTATATTGTCCATTTTTAAATTTAGTCTTGCCGATTGGCTGGTCTATTGCTTGCCATCAACACAAATATCACTGTTATTACACTTATATCCCTTAACGCATTAATCTTCCACCGGTTTTATTTTTTTAGTTTTTTTTATTTTCTCCTGTACAAATAAGCCCGCTGTATATTTATCGTACAACTCAAATAAAAATTCTATTCTTTTGGCTTCGCTGATAAAGGGTTGTGATCGGTAACAGGCATCCACTGCTTTATCCAATGCCTGGTGGGCTTTTACCAATATGGGCGGCATGGTGTTAGGGTCGTATAAATCTGCTAAACTACTGTTGGCAAATTGCAGCCTTGCATCCAATACATTTTGTGCAGCTTTTTCTACTGATTCTTTTTGTTTATCGGTTGGGGTTTCTGGCCAGGGGAAGTTGTTGTAAACGATGGTATTTGAATAACTATAATCACTTTTCAATCTGCCACAAGTATAGCGCATCCAGGTATTGTGCATTAAAGATGTAAGCATTCCAAAATGATATAGGTTAGCATTTGGAAGATTAAATAATTTATCGCCACAAATTATATCCTTGGTACAAAATCCAATAGGAATGTATGTTCTGTTTTCAGAAGATACTTTTGGTATTGCCAGGTAATCAGATTCAGGATGTCGTTCCTCACCAAATAAATATGGAAATTTTGCTGCTTTTAATGTTTGGATTCGTTTACTTGATTCTCTAAATTTTTTTACCTTTTCAACTCTTTCATAAACTAAAGGATACTTTTTTATTTCCGATGGATTTACTCCCTTTAACCAAATACAAAAGCGAGGGATATTATTTAAAAACTCTCTGCCCATTAAGAATGGATGAATCCAAGTTTCCACCCCCGGATTTTTCGCTATTAAAGCATTTTTATCTTCCAGGTTTAGGAGTAAGTTTCCATCATCAATGGCATCACTTCCTCTTGATATTTCAGGAACATTGCAAATTGGCTCTCTTCTTTTTTTAATAAATATATCTTTTGCATCCACTAAATATGGATTTATATTTTTTGCTGATACTTCATGCGGTTCACCTTTTATATCTTCATATTCATAAATAAATTTTTCAGTAACATCAAAATTTGAAAAACCAATTATTACAACATGCACCGCCGCATTTCCTTTAGCTTCATTACCCCATTTAAATGTTCTGTGTGCAAAATGGATTTTTACCTTGTACTTATTAAATAATTCGTTCCAAAGTATTGATACCTGCTCGCCTTGTGATATGGAATTTGTACTTACAAAAGCAGTTTCTATTTTGGGTAAATCTTTTTCTTCTGATTGATATTTCTGCATATATTCTGCAGCTTTAATGTACCACGCAGTAACATAATCTAATACTCCAGCGCCATCTAATCCCTGATAAATCTTTTCTAAATCTTCCTTTTGTTCAACGCTCTGCCAGGCGTATCCAATAAAAGGCGGGTTCCCCAAAATATAATGATACCGGGTACTATATTTTTCCCAGGGCATTGGATTAATTGAACTCTGCCAATCAATCCGCAATGCATTGCCACAAACAATAGTGGCAGATTTTTTTAAGGGAATTCTTTTGTAATAATCCCCAAACTGTATGCTGGCCATTTCATTCATCTGGTGATCCATCAGCCACATAGCCACCTGCGCAATCTGGCTTGGAAATTCTTCGTATTCAATGCCATAAAACTGGT
>JAYUBR010000935.1:0-1190 GCA_043740775.1 Ferruginibacter sp.
GCGATACGAATTTTCTACCATCACAATACTGTCATCCACTACCACACCAATTGCCAAAGCAATACCTGTTAACGACATGATGTTGGAAGAAATACCAAATGCCTGCAGTAAAACAAATCCTATGGCAACAGAGATTGGTAACTGAATTAAAATGATTAATGCACTGCGCCAGTGAAAAAGAAAGATGATAACAACGATAGATACGGTAATTAATTCTTCAATCAATGTGCCTTTTACCGATGCAACAGCTTCTTCTATCAGCACACTTCTGTCATAATCATTGTGAAATGTTACACCTTCCGGCAATCCTTTTTCCACCTCTTTCATTTTTACTTTTACAGCCCTTATTACATTATCTGCATTTTCGCCATAACGCATTACTACAATACCTCCTACCACTTCGCCTTCACCATTCTGGTCAAAAATCCCCAACCTTAAATCACCCCCCATTTGTACACTTGCGATGTCTTTTACTCTTACAGGAATGCCACTGTAATTACCCACTGCAATGCTTTCCAGGTCTTCCTTACTTTTTATATAACCCAGGCCACGAATGATGTAGGCCATATCTGCCATCTCAAATTTTCGTCCGCCCACATCATTGTTATTGGCTTTTACTTTATTCATTACATCCATTAATGAAACGTTGTAGTACTGAAGTTTTACGGGATCAACCACCAATTGATATTGCTTTTCAAAGCCGCCAAACGAAGCAACTTCTGCCACACCCGGCACAGTTTGCAATGCAAATTTGATGTACCAATCCTGCAAGGCTCTTTGTTCTCCCAAATCCATATTCTTTGCTTTGAGTGAGTACCAGAAAATATGTCCCACGCCGGTTCCATCCGGCCCAAGAGATGGTGTGATGCCTTGTGGTAATAATCGTTGTGCATAGTTTAATCTTTCCAGCACCCGTGTTCTTGCCCAGTAAACATCCACATTGTCTTCAAAAATGATATACACAAAGCTCATCCCAAACATAGAGGTGCCACGAATATTTTTGATTTTAGGAATGCCCTGCAGATTGGATACCAGCGGATAAGTTACCTGGTCTTCTATTACCTGCGGGCTGCGGCCCATCCATTCCGTAAAAACAATTACCTGATTTTCACTCAAATCAGGAATAGCATCAATTGGATTTTGTTTTATGCTGTAAATGCCCCACACAAACAATCCTGCTGCTACCAGCA
>JAYUBR010000936.1:0-1189 GCA_043740775.1 Ferruginibacter sp.
TAAAATTTAGAGAGAAGAGAAAATGGCAACTGGCTTTACGGCGATATGTTTTAGAAAAAAAGCCAGCTTATGCTTATGCACCTTACTTTGGTTTAGATGTTGAAGGTTTCAGGCAATGGATAGCATTACAGTTTACAACGGAACTAAATTGGGCTAATTTTGCCACAGCCTGGCAGTTTGATCATATAGTTCCGGTTACTTATTTTGATTTTTCGGATGAGGCAGATCTTTTACTTTGCTGGAATTTTGTCAATATAAGAGTAGAAAGGCTGGGATTGAATAAAGCAAGGGGAAATAGGATGGATGTACTTGCTGTTAAACCCTATTTTCAAGACCTTTATAATAAAACAGGATATAATTTTTGCCAGAAAATGATAGATAAGCTGGCAATAATAGAAGTTTCAAATATTGAAAGTGACCCCGAAATTGAAAAATTTATCATTAAAAATAAAGAACATCTGGAAATGATTGCCACATTAAACAGTGAAGAGTTTGCAAGATTTAACCAGGGTGTTTCAGTAAAAAACATATTGTTAGAACGGGAAATCCTTAAAAAATTCGGCAACTGATTAATTTGCTGTAAACTACCTTTGCAAAATGTTTCAAGAATATGATGTTATAGTAGTTGGTGCAGGTCATGCAGGTTGTGAAGCTGCCGCCGCCGCCGCTAATTTAGGCAGCAAAGTGTTGCTTATTACCATGAATATGCAAACCATTGCTCAAATGAGCTGTAATCCCGCTATGGGAGGAATTGCTAAAGGCCAGATTATTAGAGAGATAGATGCCATGGGAGGTTATAGCGGTATAATTACAGACCAAAGTATGATACAATTCAGGATGCTTAACCGTTCAAAGGGACCAGCTATGTGGAGCCCAAGGGCGCAAAGTGACCGGATGTTGTTTGCCGGGAAATGGAGGGAAATGTTGGAACAGACTCCGAATGTTGATTTTTACCAGGATATGGTGAACGGGTTATTGGTTAAAGATGGTCGAGTTACGGGAGTAATAAGCGGACTTGGTCATGAAATAAAATCTAAGGCGGTTGTTTTAACGAATGGTACGTTCCTAAATGGCGTAATTCATATTGGTGAAAAGCAATTAGGGGGAGGGAGGATGGCTGAAAAAGCAGCCACAGGTATAACAGAACAATTGGTTGGGCTTGGTTTTGAAAGCCAGCGCTTAAAAACAG
>JAYUBR010000937.1:0-1189 GCA_043740775.1 Ferruginibacter sp.
CAGTTGGGTACGCCGCTCTCCTCTTTGCAGGGATGGGTTGAATTATTAAAAGATCAGCCAGGCAATGAAAAAATTGCTACCGAAATGATAAAAGATGTAGACCGGTTAAAATTAGTGAGCGACCGTTTTGGTAAGATAGGCAGCACGCCCCAACTGGAAGAAATGAACGTGATTGAACAGGTGGAAACGATGATGGCCTACATTAAAAGGCGATCTACTGATAAAGTAAGTTTTGCGATTAACAGTTTTGGTGAAACGGTCATCCTTGCAAAAATAAATGCGCCCTTGTTTGACTGGGTAATAGAAAATTTATTAAAGAATGCATTGGATGCCATGGAAGGAAAAGGCGCCATCAGCATTGCGATAAAAAAAGAAACTGCCCAGGTGTTGATTGATGTAACGGATACCGGCAAGGGCATCAGCAAACAAAATATTGCCAATATTTTTAAGCCGGGTTTTACTACCAAAAAACGTGGCTGGGGTTTGGGCCTTAGTTTATCCAAACGTATTATTGAGCAATACCACAAAGGAGAACTGTTTGTAAAAAATTCTGAAAGCGGCAAGGGTACTACATTTAGAGTGGTACTAAAAAAATGATCCCGCCGGGGGCAGGATCATTTTGTGCGGCAAAGGAGATTCGAACTCCCATGCCCTTACGAGCGTTACCACCTCAAGGTAGTGCGTCTACCAATTTCGCCATCGCCGCAGACAGGCTGCAAATTACTGCAAAAAATAATGACGTACAAAAACTATGTGCAACGTATTTTTTGGCGCACCTTCGGCCGGGCTATGCACTTCAATCTTTTTTGCGGCGGCCGACAAAAAAGGATTTCCGTTCCTATCCCTGGCACTTCAATGCGAGTAGTTTATCCATCTTTTAAATAGTATTATTTTTGATGCCTTGTAAAAATAAATGCCTGTTCATAAAATGTATGGCAACATAACAACGCAACATCCAATCAATAAAAAAAGGGTGCTTTGCCCAAACAATAAATTATGGAACCAACAAACGTACATTACAGCGATTACCTGCAACTTAATAAAATATTAAACGCACAACAGCCAGAAAGTTGTAAGCCAGGCAAACAGCCCGCACACGATGAAATGATATTCATCATCATACACCAAACCTACGAGCTTTGGTTTAAGCAAATAATGTTTGAAATTGACGCCGCATTAATAACAATGC
>JAYUBR010000938.1:0-1187 GCA_043740775.1 Ferruginibacter sp.
TACATCACCGCAGATAACCTGCCTGCCGCACTCAGTAAAACCTGCTATGCAGAACTGGTTGATGAAAAAGGAACAATGCTGCAAAGAAAGATGATGCCAGTGCTGGAATCGGGTGCTGCTTCCAGTTTTGATTTGCCGGATACCTTACATGGTAATAAATTATTTATCAGAGCCTACACCTCCTGGATGCTGAATTTTGATTCTACCTTATTGTACATGCAGCCGGTGCATATCATCCCTTTAAAATCAACTGTAAAAAAATTACCTATCGCACCGGTTTACACTTTAACGTTATTTCCCGAAGGTGGAGACCTGGTACAAAACATTAGCTCAATTGTAGCGTTTAAAGCTACTGATCAGGAAGGTACTCCGGTAACAGTAAACGGAAATATCGTGGATGACAAAGGAAAAGCTATCACCACTTTCTCTTCAGTTCACGATGGCATGGGTTACTTTTCATTGCTGCCGGAAGCTGGGGAAAAATACAAAGCCATGTGGAAAGATAAAAAAGGAGTGCAACATCAAACTGCATTGCCCGATGCCAAAAAAGACGGCATTATATTAAGTACCATTTATTCAGGAAACCGCATCCAGTATACTTTAACAAGGCCGGAAATGGAATCAGCGGCAGCTTCGCAGTATTACGTAATTGCACAAATGCAGCAACGAATGGTTTACAGTGCAAAAATAAATCTTACAAAAAAAAGTACCGTTACCGCGCCCATTGTAACAGATAGTATGCCGAGTGGTATTTTACAACTCACTGTTTTTAATGGAGCACAAATGCCCGTTGCCGAACGAATTGTTTTTATCAATAACAACAATTATTTTTTTAATACCGATCTGCATGCAGTGGAAAAAAATCTTACCAAACGTGCCCGTAATGTTTTACAGATAGATGTTGGCAACAACCTGCTTACTAATTTATCCATTGCTGTTACAGATGAAGGCATTAATCCTATAAGCAATAATGAAGAAAATATTTATACCCGGTTGCTGCTTAGCAGCGATTTGAAAGGCTATATTTTTAACCCGGCATACTACTTTTCAGGCGATCAAGATTCTGTTAAACAGCATCTTGATTTAGTCATGATGACCAATGGCTGGAGAAGATTTAAATGGGAAAACGTACTGGCTGAAAAATGGCCGGTATTAAGCATTTCGCCCGCAGACTATATTTCTATCAA
>JAYUBR010000939.1:0-1186 GCA_043740775.1 Ferruginibacter sp.
AGTGAATCGCCTGGTAAAAAAAATCCGGCAAATAAACCTGTTTCTGCAAAAACTGCAAAAACAATAAACCACAGCCCACCGTTTTCAATGTACCATTGCGGCTGCAATAATTGCATCCAGTGAAAATCTAATAAAATAAAATCAAGCATACAAAAAGGTTATCTATTGTGTAAAAATAGTTGTAATTATTTATGTTCCAGTTCGCCTTCCCATTTACTTACCACGGCGGTGGCAATGCTGTTGCCCACAACATTGGTTGCGCTGCGGCCCATGTCTAATAAAGGATCTATTCCCAGCAATAAAGCAATGCCTGCCTCCGGAATATTGAAAGTGGCCAGTGTGCCGGCAATCACTACCAGCGAGCCTCTTGGCACACCGGCAATGCCTTTGCTGGTAAGCATCAGCACCAGCAGCATTGTTAGCTGTGTACCCAGCGGCATGTGCATGCCATAGCTTTGCGCAATAAATAACGATGCAAAAGTCATATACATCATACTGCCATCCAGGTTAAAAGAATAACCCAGCGGCAATACAAAACTTACAATTTTATCTTTACAACCAAAACGTTCCAGTTCCAGCATTGTTTTTGGAAAAGCAGCTTCACTGCTGGAAGTACTAAAAGCCAGCAGGATGGGTTCTTTCATTCTTTTAATTAAAGTGAATATGCGTTTTTTTATGAACAGAGAACCAATTAAAATTAGTGCGGTCCACAGTACCAGCAACCCAAAATAAAACTCACCAATAAATATGGAATAGGTTTTTAAAATACCGATTCCCTGCTTTGCAATAATGACCGTCATGGCGCCAAATACTGCGATGGGTGCAAAGCTCATTACGTACCCGGTTACTTTTAAAATGATGTGTGCAATCGCATCCAGCGCTTTCACAACGGGATGGGCGATATGGCCCAGTGCAGCAGCAGCAACTCCAAAAAAAAGTGCAAATACCACAATCTGTAAAATTTCATTTTTTGCCATGGCATCAATTACGCTGGCCGGAAAAACATGGTAAAAAAAATCTTTCACCGTCAATGCGGCCTTGTCAATACCGGTGGCAATATGGCTGTCAGGAAGCGGTAAATGCATTGCATTGCCGGGTTCAAATAAATTAACCAGCAGCATACCCAGCAACAGGCTTAACAAAGAAGCACTGATAAACCACAACAAGGTTTTTCCGCCAATGCGAC
>JAYUBR010000940.1:0-4209 GCA_043740775.1 Ferruginibacter sp.
TCTGCACCATCTTTTTTTATGGCCATTATAATTGCCTTTTTATTTGGGGTAGTACTGCATCCTTTTACCGGTTTAAATTTAACCGGTAGCTGGTTTGAGGTAGATGAAGTAACTGGTGAAAAATACCTCACCCTAAAAAATTTAATTCTACCGGCATTTACTTTAGGCATCCGGCCGTTGGCAATTATAACACAACTTACCCGCAGCAGTATGCTGGATGTATTGAGCCAGGATTACATCCGCACCGCCTATGCAAAAGGATTGAGCAGACGCACCGTAATTTTTAAACATGCTTTGCGCAATGCGCTAAACCCTGTAATAACGGCCATTACAGGCTGGTTTGCCGAGTTACTGGCAGGTGCATTTTTTGTGGAATATATTTTTGGCTGGCAAGGCATCGGAAAAATAACGGTTGATGCATTAGAAAAATTAGACTATCCTGTGGTGATGGGATCGGTATTGATAAGTGCCTGCATCTTTATTCTCATCAATATTTTGGCAGATGTTTTATATGCTGTGGTAGATCCAAGAATGAGAAATTAATTCGATGTAATTTATTTTATTACCACATCATTGATCACTTTTTCTCCCAGCGCTTCATTCACCCTTTCAATTATTTTTTCTTTCTGATACAAGAGTTCATGCTTTAATTGAGCAACCGTGCTGCTGATGAATAATGTTTGATTGATGATTTGAATTTTATCAGTGTATTTGGCAATTGTTTTTCCCATAATCTGTTCCCACACATCTTCAATCCGTAAAGCCTGTATACCGCTTTTTAAACGGCTTTGCTTTAAAAATTGCTGAATAGCGTCCTGCATTGAAAATTCGCCCATATTGCAAAGATAATGGATGTCGGATTGCTGATTTAGGATTTCGTTTTTTTTTAAATTCGAAGATTTTTTATTCACAATTTATTACTCACCATTTATAACTCTATAATCTGATACTTACTTTGCAATCCCCCAAAAGCCTGCTCCAGCCTTTCTTTGTGGGTATCTGTAATAAACACCTGCCCATTGTTTTCATTGCAAACCCAGTTTAATAAATTCTGCATTCGGCCTTCGTCCAGCTTTTCAAAAACATCATCTAATAAAAGCAGTGGTGCAAACCCTTTATTCAATTTTAGTAATTCAAATTCTGCCAGTTTTAAAGCAAACAAAAGGCTTTTTCTTTGCCCCTGCGATGCGGTGGTTTTAAACACCTGTCCGTTTAGTTGAATGCCAATGTCATCCTTGTGGATACCGCCGTTACTGCGTTGTAATATAAAATCTTTTTGCCTGCATTGATTTAATACCGCAAAAAAATCATTGTCGGTTAACTGGCTTTCATACTGCAAACTAACCACCTCATTGTTATTGGCAATCTGTTTGTAAAACTGCTGCACCACCGGAATTAACTGCTGGGTAAATTCTTTTCGTTTTGCGTAAATATAATTACCGGGTTGTACCAATTGATCATCCATTACTTCCAGCAGCGTCCAGTCTGTTTTGCCTTGTTCTGCAAACTTTTTCAACAGGCTGTTTCGTTGCTGCAATACTTTATTATAAATAATCAACTGCTGCAGGTATGCTGCATTTATCTGACTGATAACAGTATCCATAAACTGCCTGCGTTCTTCGCTGCCACCTGTTATCATTTCAATATCATCCGGAGCAATCATCACACAGGGAAACTTTCCAATGTGCTCAGAAAATTTTGTATAAGGCACATCATTCAATAAAAGTTCTTTTTTACCAACGCCACGAAATATGCAAACGATATTATTTGACTTTGCATTAGTAACAAATACATCCGAGTCTCCGCTTATATCTCCTCCATTTCCCTCCCCTTGGGGGAGGATAGGTGGGGCTGGGGCCGCACCTTCCAACCTGAACCCATCGGCATTGAAACGAATATTTAAACCATCCGCTTTTGTAAAATAACTTTTTGTAAAACACAGGTAATAGATAGCGTCCAGCAGGTTGGTTTTTCCATGGCCATTTAAGCCACAAATACCAATTACCCTTTCTGTAAAATTGAAAGTTGCAAAATCATAATGCTTAAATTGAGTGATTGTTATTTTTGAGAGCCTCAACATGAAGTTGCAAGATAAATGAAAAGCGAACGTGTTTCCTTCTTATGGCAATAGCAAATATTTTTAAATATCAGCGTTGCCAGTATCACTTTGATTCAATATTTTTATCACCTATCTTTTTAGATACTGCTATCATCTTTTAAATGTTTACCTGATTATAATGCCTGCAAATCAATGGTTTTAAAGCGCTTTCAGGTATTAAAACCCAATCAGAAATGCCTTCTTTTTAGCTTGTTTAATTTACTAATTTCTCCCTTATCTTTGCAGCCTAAAATTATAACCCATTGGCTACAAAGTTTTCTAAAGAAACCTACCTGTACTGGTACCAACTAATGCTTTTATTGCGCCGCTTTGAGGAAAAGGTTGGCCAATTGTATGGAATGCAAAAAATTCGCGGCTTCTGCCATTTGTATATCGGACAGGAAGCCGTTGCGGCAGGGTGTATGACGGCAACCAATGCTAATGATAAATTCATTACCGCCTACCGTTGTCATGCACTGGCAATTGCCAAGGGCGTAACACCAAAATCTACCATGGCTGAATTGTATGGAAAGGCCACTGGTTGCAGCAAAGGAAAGGGTGGAAGTATGCACATTTTTGGTGTGGATGTTGGTTTTTTTGGTGGACATGGTATTGTAGGTGCACAGATAGGAACAGGTGCTGGTTTGGCTTTTGCAGAAAAATACCGGGGTACAGATAATGTAGCGCTTTGTTTTTTTGGAGATGGTGCTGCCCGCCAGGGTATGTTGCATGAAACCTTTAACATGGCCATGCTTTGGAAATTACCTGTAGTATTTATTGTAGAAAATAATAACTATGCCATGGGTACTTCGGTGGCCCGTACCAGTAATGTACTGGATCTGTATAAATTAGCCGATGCGTATGATATGCCTGGAGATAGCGTTGATGGCATGAGCCCGGAAGATGTACACAATGCAGTTTTGAGAGCTGTAAACCGTGCGAGGGAAAAAGGCGGACCCACTTTACTGGAAATAAAAACCTACCGCTACAAAGGGCATAGTATGAGCGATCCTCAGAAATACCGCACCAAGGATGAAGTGGAAGAATATAAAGAAAGAGACCCTATTGACCATGTGTTAAAAGTGCTGAAAGAACAATATAAATTGAGTGAAGAAGAAATAGAAGTTGTAAACGACAGGGTTAAAGCGCAGGTAGAAGAGAGTGTACAATTTGCGGAAGAAAGCCCCTGGCCAGGTGATGATGAATTGCTGAAGGATGTATACATTCAGCAGGATTATCCTTTTATAACTGATTAATTTTTAACCGCTGGAAATACCCGTAGCTGGTAGTTTTTCCATTCATTAAAATAATTTTACCAGCTTAAAAACAAATACAAAAAATGGCAGAGAAGCAAGTTACAGTTACCGAAGTGGAAACGAACGAAATAGTCGAAAAGGCAAAAGGCTTTTGGGCCAAATTCAGCAAACCAATTATTTATGCTGGTACGGCCATCATTTTAGTTGCAGGCGGATGGCTGGGATACAAAAATTTAGTAATGATTCCCAACGAAGCAAAATCTGCAGAACAAATTTTTCCGGCCGAGCAGTTGTTTGATAAAATGACCCAGCAGGGATTCAATAAAGATTCAATCGGGATTGTTTTAAACGGGGGCAATGGTATTACCGGTGTTTTAAAAGTAGCTGGCAATTATGGTGGAACAGCAGCTGGTAACAGGGCGCATTTTATTGCCGGGGCCTGCTACCTGCACAATAAAGATTTTAACAATGCCATCAAACATTTAAAAGAATTCTCTACCACCAGCAAGCAACCGCAAAGTGCCTGCTACCGGATGTTAGGTGATGCTTATTCGGAATTAAAGCAAAATGATGAAGCATTAAATTATTATAAAAAGGCGGTAGATGTGGCAGATGCTAAAGATGAATCTACCCGTTTTTTATCTTTATCAAGAGCTGCTTTATTTTGTGAAGCCACTGGTAAAACAAAAGAAGCAATTGACTTTTACCAGCAAATTAAAGATGAGATTACACCTGCTTTTTTAAGAGATAACCGGATAGATTTTCCGGTAGATAAATACCTGGGAAGATTAGGTGTTACTAAATAAATACCATGGCAATTTCAACAGAAAATTTATATTCAACAGCAGGCATCCA
>JAYUBR010000941.1:0-4204 GCA_043740775.1 Ferruginibacter sp.
CCCGTCAATCAACTGTTTGACAAAAATTATCTACAATCTTTCAAAGAACTAAATCCTAATCAATTGAATCTCTTTTGATTACAATGGGATGCTAGTGAAATCATGTATGAACATAGTTTAGGATACATGGTTAATAAACTACAATAATTTAAAAATACCACTTAATATATAAAACCACCAACCATGAATAATCTTAAGCAACAAAAAATAAATTCTCCCCTTGCTTTTTTATCTAAGGATAGTCTTCTGATTCGTCTTTTTCGGTTAGCCAAGGAACTTTCGAAACTTCAATGTGAAAGAGGAAAGTTTAAAAATAAATTTACGAAAACCATGCTAGCGATGCTGATCTTAATATTTGTTTGTTTTGGGTGCGAAAAAAATAATACAGATAGCTCCTCTATTTGCTTTAAAGGAAAATACTTAGGAGAAGGGTGCTGGACCGTAATTCAAATTATAGAACCAATTGATGCAAGATTTACTAAATCGACGTGGGGAACAGTTGATACTACATACAAGCATGCTGTTGGGATTAGGTCTTTACCCGACAATTATAAGAGCGGTAAACCTTTTTATTTTACTATTTCCAGCATAGATTCAAATCTTGTTCATACTGCAAATTGCAGTATTCCCCAGTATACCATAGGTATTAACGCATTTTCAGATACACAATGTACAATTTCAGGAAATTAAAAACATAAAAAATGAAAAAAACTATATGTGGTATAGCGTTTCTGTTAGCACTAAATACCATCTCGTATTCTCAAGAAAAATACTATTGTATAACTCAAATAAAGTGGGATTATACGCTGATAGCTCTACGTTCTACTTAAACACAAACAAGACGCAAAACGCGGATACATCATCTATAAAAAGAAAATTGGCTTCAATATTTAGCTTGAATGACTCGTCAATATCTCAGTTTTCGGATAGCGAGTTTATCGTTAAATCAGACAAGAAAATAGACATCGGCCTTTTAAATTTGCAAATTGTAAAATTGAAATACAAAGCCCCGCTGTTTCGAAATTTAACTGGTGCCACTTTTGTTTTGTTACCTCAAATAATTGTGCAATTGAAAGAGTCTCATTCTATAAATGAAGTTTTAGCATTGTACCAAGGATCACTATCACTAATCAAAGACAAAGGATTCAACACTTATATCTTGAAATGTGATGTAAAGTCATCCAGTGAATTATTAAATATTTCCAATTTCTTAAACGAAAAAAGCGGTATAGTAAGTTGGAGTGAACCTGAATTTTACAGTAGTTTTAAGCCGGCTATAGATCCGTTGTATGGTAATCAATACTACCTTAAAAATACAGGGCAGCTTGGTGGTGTAATTGGAATAGATATTAATATAGAACCAGCTTGGGCAATTACAACTGGAAGTAACACTTTACGAGTAGCTGTTATTGATGAAGGTGTTGAAAATCACGAAGACTTTAATGGAAGGGTCTTAAATAATATTGGTTATACTGCTGGTGTAACAAATGGAACAGGAGCTCCGCAAAATGGAGTTAAAGGGCATGGTGTTGCTTGTTCGGGAATTATATCAGCAAGTCACAATACTCTCGGGATCAGAGGAATTGCACCAAACGTACAAATCGTTCCAATAAATATTTTCCCTTTAGCCCCAACTGGACCTAATCCGGCTGGTGCTGCAACAAATGCACAAATAGCTGCTGGCATTGATTGGGCATGGAATCAGGCCAGCGCAGATGTTTTAAGTTGTTCTTGGGGAGGAGGTGCACAATCTAATGATATTGATGCTGCAATAGGAGGGCAAGAACAAATGGAAGAATTATTAATGGGGTAGCAAGAGGGTGTCCTGTTGTTTTTGCTGCTGGTAACAATATACCTTTTCAAGCCGTATCCTATCCAGGAAATGTCAATAACGTAATTACAGTCGGAGCATGTAATAATGCGCCGCCAAGTGGTGATATTTGGTACTACAGTAATAGAGATGCAACAATGGATTTAGTCGCACCTTCAGGCGATGTGAATTTAATGGGTGATGTCACTACAACAGATAGGATGGGGGCAGCAGGTTATGAAGTTGGAAATTACACGAATCGCTTCGGTGGCACTTCTGCGGCTTGTCCACAAGTTTCAGGTGTGGTAGCATTAATGCTTTCAGTTAATCCAAATTTAACTGAAACTCAGGTAAGGAGTATTCTTCAAAATACAGCCATTGATATGGGAGCTTTTGGCTTTGATAATACATTTGGATTTGGAAGAGTTAATGCTTGTGCGGCTGTAAGCAGTGCTCTTTCATCTCTACTTACAATCTCAGGACCAGATTTCGTATGTGGCACATCTACTCTTTATACAATAACTAATTTGCCCGCAAATACAACAATTGTATGGAGTGCATCTCCAGCAGGCCTTGTTCAAATAAATACACCGAATGCAAATTCAACAACAATAACCAGATTATCAAATGGCCCGATCACTTTGAGTGCTTCAATTCCGAATAGTTGTTTTACTTTGTCTAAATCCATTTCAATGGGAGGGCCGCCTATAAATATAAATTATAACATATCACCAACTTGTAGTGGTACTTATCAGACTTGGGCTTTAACTGTAGTTCCCTCCACCAATGGTACAAACTGGAACTGGACTGTTGGTAGTATAAACCCGGGCGGTAATATCATCATATATAATTCAAATTCTTCTACTCCTCTGGTAAATGTTTCTGGTGGTGGTTCGGTAAGGGTTAATTATACAGATCTTTGTGGCGTAGCCCAACTAAATGGAATTACTGTTTATAGTACATGCCACGCTTTTGCCGTCATTGCACCCAATCCTGCCACAGACAACATTACCGTTTCAACTGCTTCAATTAGTCAGCAACAAAGTAGCACAGGTAAAATAGCTGAATTGCCATGGAAAATATACCAGATTAAAGTTTTGAATAAACAAGGAAATTTATTGAAAACATATTCTTATCCTTCCGGTGTTAGTACCATAAATATTGATGTAAGTGGTTTGTTAAATGGCACGTACACTTTACAGACTTATGATAACTCAAACTGGACGAGCCAGCAAATGGTTATATTGAGGTAAATAAATAGTCATTTATTATGGCGTTTAATAAAAAGGTTCTGTTGTGGGACCTTTTTATTTTTGATATGACAAGTTTCAATATTTCGCTAATGATTGTTGGATTAAACTATAATGACTTTTTTTATAGAAAGCTATAAGTTAATTTGCAACAGAATTAAAAAACTATGCAATACTACATTATAGCCGGTGAAGCAAGTGGCGACCTGCATGGCGGCAACCTAATAAAGGAATTAAAGTTGCTGGATAGCAGGGCCGGCATAAGGTGCTGGGGTGGCAATAAAATGGAAGCCGCAGGAGCCAGGCTGGTAAAGCATTACAAAGAACTGGCCTTTATGGGGTTTGCAGAAGTAATAAAAAACCTGCCCACAATTTTTAAAAACTTAGACTTTTGTAAAAAAGATATCCTGGCTTTTAAACCAGATGCATTGATATTGATTGATTACCCCGGTTTTAATTTACGCATTGCCAAATGGGCCAAACAACAGGGCATCAAAGTGATTTATTATATCTCGCCCCAGGTATGGGCATGGAAGGAAAGCAGGGTTAAGGGAATAAAAAAATCGATAGATAAAATGCTGGTGATCCTGCCATTTGAAAAAGAATTTTATAAAAAATGGAATTACGAAGTGGAGTATGTGGGGCACCCGCTGGTACAGGTAATTGATGAATTTAAGGCACAGTATTTTAGTGAAGCCAGTGTTTATAAAGCGGCTTCGTTTCCCAATAAAGGAGTTAATCTTATTGCACTTTTACCGGGCAGCCGAAAGCAGGAAATTTTAAAAAAATTACCCATTATGTTACAGGTGGCGGCTAATTTTCCAGACTATCATTTTGTAGTGGCAAAAGCACCAGGACTGGAAGAAAGTTTTTATCATGATTTGCTGGCACAGTACAAAAATGTATCTTCTGTAGTAAATAAAACTTATGAATTGCTGTGCCACGCTAAAGCCGCACTGGTTACCAGTGGAACGGCTACTTTAGAAACGGCATTGTTTGAAGTACCCGAAGTTGTTTGTTACAAGGGCAGTACAATATCTTACCAGATTGCCCGCTGGCTCATCCGGATTAAATACATCTGCCTGGTAAACCTGATAATGGATAAGGAAGTGGTAAAGGAATTGATTCAGCACGAGCTTACCGT
>JAYUBR010000942.1:0-4202 GCA_043740775.1 Ferruginibacter sp.
GTTTTTTTACCGGCGTAAATAATTCCGTCTTGCATTTCAAGTAAATGACCAACGCCATTAACGGTTTTATACCCGGTTACAATAACCTCCCTAAGTATTTTACTGGTATCTTTTTGTTGGGCTATTGCGGTTACTAAACTTAGCATTCCAATTATACCCACAATTATTTTTTTATTGATCATTTGCAACAATTTTTATTTGTCTGCAAATGTGAAATAATTAATTACGGATTGATTACCGCATCGGGAAAAGAAAATGCCGGATTGGGAAAACCTTTGATGTTTAAGTTCTGGAGCTGGTTGCCTCAGTTTTACGTATCGCCTTCCGCTCCAACCGCCAAATAATTACAATTAGCAAGGTTGTATCTAATAAAACTACTTTTCAAATTAAGAAAACTACTTCAAATTATTCGTTGCAGGGTTGGGAACTCTACCCTTCGCAGGATACAGTTTACTCTTTACTTTACCTTATACGATGTCGCTGATCTTTAGCAGATAGGGTGAATAATTTCCCTTTTTAAAAATTAAATTCCCTTCTTTGAATATTCATTCTAAAACCGATGCTGTAAAATAGTGTACTGCTATTGGGAAGTCCAGATACATTATATGTTCTATGTGTAGCATTAAAATCAAAAAATGCATTGTCAAATAATTCGTAAGAAACATTTAAAGATGCAGCAGCACTGTTCACTGGTATTCCGGTGCCTATAAAATAACCATAGTTCCTTGTCCGCGTTTCGTAACTGCGAAATATATCACCCCCCATATTAACGCCTGCAGAATCTAATCCTTTTAAATAAGAAATAATTTTAGCAACGATATACAACTTTGGTAAAGGTTGATAACGGGCAACCACAATTACTTCTTTTACACTTGCTCCAAGCGGATGCGCTAATGGTTGATTATAATGTGTAAAATTTGTAAGGCTATCGTAATTGGTATAAGTAAATGGCCGGATTACATTATACTCTACCTGCAGATCAAGATTTTTTATTGTAAATGCGTTAACATACTTACCACCAATCTGAAATGCTTGTTTGTTTACAAAGGCCCCATCATTATAACGAACAATTTCCTTAATATGAAATTCATTTATTAAAAATTGGGAATATATCTGAAATGTTTTAGCAATATTTGCCTTAGCATCCAGTCCTATGCTGGCTTTACCAGAAGCACCTAAATTAGATTCTGTCGCCCTATAAAATATCAGCGGGTTTAAGTAACTCAGTTGCAAACCATAATTACCTTGTTCCATGATGTTTTCGTATAAACCAACATTAAGCCATTTAGATGCCTGAAAACTTAAATGGTGAATGGACATATAATTTTTGGGTTTCATTTCCCTTTGTATCTGTGGTACAGATTGTATGGTTTGGGCGATGATCATTTCGTATTTTAATTTCCACAAACGGGTATTGATACGCATGAATAAATAGTTATTACTAAAATCACTTAAAAACAAACTTCTGAAACCATTTCCTATAAACAACTTATCGTACGCATACTGAATATGAATATATTTAGCCACATTAAAAGAAATACCACCACGAAAATCAAAATAATCGTACGCCCTGCCACTCTTGCCATACGATTTAAAAAATCCTTCGCCGGGTAGTCCATGATGTGCTGCAACAAAGTCTTGTACGTAAACAGGGGTATTTTCCTGATTATCTGACAAATAAGAATAAAATCCGATTTTTTTATTAATACTACCACTAACAAGTACACCTCTTGTATTGGTGTAAAGTCTTTCGCTTCCATCGTTGGAGTGGCCTAATTGAAGGTTTAGTACCGGATCAATATTTAAAGACAATATTTTATCCTGTACACTATAAAAGTGCCCGTTTCCTTTATAAAAGGTTTTAAATATACCTTTTTTAGATTCGGAGGAATCAATAAAATTTGTTCTCCAGGTACTATTGTTCCTTAAATAACGATCAATATTATAGTTATCTACCCGTGACAATTGTATGGGTAAATTGCCGGTTTTATCCAGCGATTTTATGTATTCTATTCGCTTGGTAACATTCATTCTATCAAGAGGCTTTACAGTACTGAGCGAAAAAATAGAATCGTTTTGTAATAAGATGTCCAGCCTGTCTAACGTATATGCTTCATTACTGTTAAGGGTAATATTGTCTGACTGGCCATTTGCATGGAACGAAGTTGAAAGTAGGTATACCAGGCAAACCATCCATTGTAATGAACTTGACCTGTTTAAATACTGTTTTCTCATGGTAGTTTTAGATTAATGTAATTTAAAAGTATCTTTCTATTTTTTTATTTATGACGAATTGATTTTACTTGCCAGCGTAAAAATACTACTGAATTAATGGAAGGCTAAGCTACGTGAATGTTAGTTATCACTGTAATGTTAATGGATATTTATAATTTCAGATAAGCACGGGAAACTGATCCAAGGCCTTCGTTTAACCAGTTACGGGAATTGAAAATGCTTTCATAAAACGAAACACGTAATTATTGGTTTTACTGAACGAGTCAGCATTTTAAATAGCTAATACATTAGCAGAAGGCGTAAGACGTGTTAATTATTTATTTCGGCTCCGCTTAAAATGTTGCATTAATTTTTTGATATAAAAAAATAGTTTCATTAAAATTAAAAAAGATGCTGGGAAATAATATCAAAAACATCCACCGCTGTTAGGGTATCGGTTACTACTTTTTGATCTGTTATTATTATAGGATGATATGCAGGACTACCACCCATTCTTCCATGAGATCCTTTTATTAAGGTGGCATCCAGGGGAATCACATCCATCACATATCTAAACCCTGTTTTTTTTCTTAATAATTTGTAACCTGCTCTTAATTTAGATGTCATAAACATTTCTACCGGATCGTAACCAGGCTTTTTATGTATGTCAACGCACCTTGCAAAATCTGGTGCTTTTGCATCATCCAGCCAAAAATAATAAGTAAACCAATAATCTGCATCTGCCATCAACACAAGATCTCCCGATCGGTTATGATCTATATGATATTGATGTTGGGCAGTTTTATCAAGTACCAGTTCAATACCAGCAACTTTTGCAAGTATTTGCTTTACTTTTTCTGTTACTGAAACATCATTTATATAAACATGTGCTACCTGATGATCCGCTACTACAAAGGCTTTAGAAGCCCCTGCATCTAGTAATTCCAGGCCGCCTTCTTCTCTGATTGCTAATAATCCATGCTCCCTGAACAGGCGATTTAAATGAAGGGGTTTGCTAACTGGTGCAATACCGTATTCAGAAAGAATAATAATTTTTGTATTCTTTTTTTCATAAAAATTCACAAGGTTCTCTAACACTTTATCAATATCCAGTAAGTCTTTTTTTATGAACGAAAACGAGGGCCCAAATTTTTGCAGGCAGTAATCCAGGTGGGGTAAATAAATAAGGGTTAGGGTAGGATTATACCGGTCATCTGTTAGCATAGCCGCATCAGCTATCCATTGAGTAGATTTTATATTTGCGCCAGGACCCCAAAATTGAAACAATGGAAACTGCCCTAATGCTTCCTGCATTTCATCACGCAAACCTGCTGGTTGAGAATAACAATCTGGCAGCTTGCGGCCATCTGCAAGATATTGCGGTCTGGGTGTTAAAGAATAATCCGCCGAGGAATACATATTGTACCACCAAAACATCTGCGAGCAGCTAAAAGAAGGGTCTTGCTTTTTTGCTTTTTCCCAAATTTTCTCTCCATGCACCAATTTATTGGATTGCTTCCAAAACTTCACTTCACATGCTTCTTTATCGTACCATCCGTTTCCAACAATGCCATGTTCTGCCGGCCATTTACCTGTAAGATAAGTTGATTGCACTGCTGTAGTTACTGCAGGAAGCATGGGGCTAATTATTGCAATATTCTTTCTGGAAATATACTGTTTCAAAAAAGGCATTTCCTCCAATAAGGAAGTGGAAAGCCCTACTACATCAATTACAACTGTCTTATTCATTTTAATATAAATTCAGTGTGGATATTATTATAATTGTTCTTTAACCCAATTTAATTCTCTCACAATCGACTGTTGTAAAGGTAGTTTTAAAGCTTCTTCAATTACATCCCAGGTGTAGGTTTCAACTTCAAGATGATTGGTAAAATTTATTTTCTTCTGCAGGTCAAGCACTGTTACAATGTCTTTTTGAGTAGATTGTAAAAATCCGAAATCTTCTTCAAAAATAGGAACGTGAAAAT
>JAYUBR010000943.1:0-1182 GCA_043740775.1 Ferruginibacter sp.
ATGCAGATAATGTGTACCGCTTTATCCTCAAAAATCTGGGGCATGAAGCAGATGCACAGGATGTGGTGCAGGGGGCTTTTGAAAAAATGTGGGTGAACAAGCAGCAGGTTGAAAATGAAAGGTGCAAAAGTTATTTGTTTACCGTTGCCTATCACCAGATGATTGACCACATCAGAAAAAACAAACGCATTACTTTAAGAGAAGAATTTAAAGAAGAAGTAGAGGTAACCAACCGGCAGCAACATGATACTAAAAAAGTATTAAACGAAGCATTGAACAAATTAACCGATATTCAAAAAAGTTTGGTGATGTTAAAAGATTATGAAGGGTATAGCTACAAGGAAATTGGCGAAATAACGGGGTTGAACGAAAGTCAGGTAAAAGTTTATTTACACCGGGCAAGATTACTGCTTAGAGAATATATAGTTAAACCGGAAAATGTTATTTAAACATCCGGATATTTTGGGAATAAGGCGAGTGAATGGTTTATAAAAAATGTAAACAATGAACATTAACCGACATAATTACGAATCGTTTTTTTTACTGTACACCGACAATGAATTGTGTGCCGCAGATAGGAACACTGTGGAGATATTTGTAAAGGATAATGCAGATTTAAAACAGGAACTGGATATGCTGCAACAAAGCATTGTGCAGCCGGATAAAATTACTTTTAAAGCAAAAAATAACCTGCTGAAACCGGAAATCTTTACCACATCAACAGAAGAAAAATTGTTATTGTACATCGACAAAGAATTGAGTGTACCAATGATGAAGGAACTGGAGATAATGATGGCTGCGGATGACAAGCTTTCAACTGAATTAAGCTTGCTTCAACAAACAAAATTATCTGTAGATAGTAACATTGTTTTTGCTGACAAACATTTCTTGTACAGGCAAGAAAAGAATAGGGTAATTCCATTTGGCTGGTGGAAACTCGCTGCTGCAGGTATTTTTATCGGATTCGGTATCTGGGGAATGAAAGTGTATGTAAATAAACCAGGCGCAGTTACAGCGATTGAAGTTGCCGGCAAAACAACTGCTCAGCCGTCCAATCCGGTAATTGAAACTCCCGCTAACAAATTGCCTGAAGAATCAACAGTTGCCACAACACAAATAGCTGTAACAGAAGAAAACAGTACTCCAAAAAGAGTTAAGCAAGCGGTACAAATTAAAGAACAA
>JAYUBR010000944.1:0-1181 GCA_043740775.1 Ferruginibacter sp.
ATACGCAATTTCCTTTTCTCCTTTCATCTGGTTAAAGCCAATGATATTATAATAGCTCATGTTTACCAGCAGGTATAAAGTGATAATGATCAGGATGCCAATAAAAATTCCCCTTGGAATAGTTTTGGCAGGTTGATTTACTTCATTGCCAAAATTGATGGTTTGCTGGTAACCGCCATAGGTAAACGAAACACCGATGAGGCTTACGCCCAGGCTTTTTATCCACGTAAGATAATTAGCTGATGTGCTAATTTGCTGATGTGCTAAAGAGGAATTCTCATGCGCATATTTATCAGGGAAAAACAAGGCGGCTATCAGCACGAGTATCATACTTATTTTAATCACCATCAAAATATTCTGAGCAGTGGAGCTCATTTTTAATCCTTTTAAATTGATAAAATAAAAAAGGATAATTGCGGCAGAACTTACCAGGGCTTTGTCAATATCTGTAAAGTTGCCTGGGAAAAGTTTTAATAAATAACCGCTGCCAATTAGCGCCACAGCGCTTAAACTGGCGGCATTGCTTACCAGTATTAAACAATTAATAGCAAAGGCAATACTGGGGTGATAGACTTTTGCAAATACTTTATAATAGCCACCTGTTACTGGATAACGGCTTCCTATTTCTGCATAGGTTAAAGCGCCGCAAAAAGCTACCAGCCCGCCAATGATCCATGCACTGAAATAAACCGAAGGCTCAATGGCGTCTTTGGCGCTGGTAGCTGCGGTACGAAAAATACCCATACCTATTACCAGCCCTACCACAATCATGGTAAAAGAAAAAAGATTCAGTTTATTTTTTACTTGCATACTGAAAAGATACTGCATACAGGTTATAAAAATTATACCGGGTACAAAAAATCCTCCTAAACTTACAGGTGAGTAATTTATCTCAGGGGTTAAATAAGGAGTTGCTGTTGTTTGATTGTATCAACAGCAATTTTATTATTTGGATAGTAAAATTCAATCAGCATACATTTGCAACGAATTTGGTTTCTTCGTTTCAATGCGAAGAATTAAAAGGGAAGCCGGTGTAAATCCGGCGCTATCCCCGTAGCTGTAAGGCGGCCCCACCCAATCTCCCCAAAAGGGAGGCGAAAGAAAGGCAACTTCTCTCACACCACTGTTTTTATTAACGGGAAGGTAAAGTGAACGCCAAGCCAGAAGACCTGCCGGATATC
>JAYUBR010000945.1:0-1180 GCA_043740775.1 Ferruginibacter sp.
TGCTGTCGAATGAAGAATGAAAGTTGAGATTAACCGTTCCATTCTTCCATGTGTTATCAACTGTTCTGATGGTTTTTTCTATAGAATTAATATTTGTATTACCGTCTTTAAGGTAACTGGTGGTAAACCCATCCTGCTTTTGAGGTGCTAAAAAACCCGTGGTTACAATCCCTAAAGTTGTTTGTTTATTGATAAAATAATCTAATCCTAATTTAAGGTTATTGTTTTGGCTCTGATTTATTCTGTTAGATTGCTGGTCCAGTTCAGAAATCTTTATCCCATTGGTTCCAAAAAAATTTCTTTGAATGTCAAAATTCATAAAGCCTTTATTGAGGCTGTAACCATAATTTAAAAAAGTATTTATCTTACTGGTTCTGTAGTTAAGCATAATGCTGTTATTGGATTTTGCATAAACGCCCTGACCATAACTAAGGGTGACACTTCCGTTAAACCCCTGTATAATACTTTTCTTAGTTTTAATATTAATTACTCCCGCATTGCCTGCTGCATCATATTTTGCTGAAGGATTGGTCATTATTTCAATCTGGCTTAACTGGTTTGAATTCATATTGCCCAACAGGTTTGCCAATTCAGCACCGCTAAGATAAGAGGGTTTGCCATCAATCATTACCATAACTGATGACTTACCTTTTAAACTGATGTTGCCATCTTTATCAGCAGATACGCCGGGTGATTTTTCAAGCACTTCCAACGCGGTTGAACCTACATTGGTTACAGAAGCATCTACATTTACTACCATGCGGTCAATCTTTTGTTCAATAAGTGGCTTCTTGCTGTTAACAACAACAGCAGCAAGATTTTTAGCTACAGGCTGCAAAATCGAAGCGTTAAGTAAAACGGTCGTATTATTTTCCGAAATAGGAAATATGGCAGAATTTACAGTGTTAAAATTTACAGAGCTTATTGTAATAAAATAATTTCCGAAAGGAATACCAGCAAATGAGAATTTCCCTGCTTTATTTGATAAAGCAATTTTAATTATTGAAGAATCTTTAGACTTCATTAATGAAATGGTTGCTGATTCAATTGGAGCATTTTTTGTATCTATAATACTGCCAGACACAGCGGTCTCATTTGTTTGAGCCATGCTTTTTATGGCAACAATAAATATTATAAAAACGAGTAATAACTTTTTCATGTTGTATTTTTTTTTACGACA
>JAYUBR010000946.1:0-4186 GCA_043740775.1 Ferruginibacter sp.
CTGCTTTCTATGCCGTAGATATCATGCGATGGATTGCAGCGGGTGAAGGTTACCCACAAAAAATTACGAATCGTTTCACTTACAAAAGCCGCATCATCACAAATAACCAGCACCGGCACTGTTTGTAATTCACCGGTTTTACTTTGCAGCAGGTTGTTTAAAATATCCATCTCTTTAGTGGCAGTTAAGTACGTTTCAAAAGGTGTTAATTTTAATGCAATTACCCCAGGCATTACTACTTCAGGCTCCTCAAAATATTGCAGGTGTTGTAAACAACAAGGCACTTCTGTTGCCAGAGATCTGATGATTTCTCCGTAAGCTGCTATTACTACTTTACTTCCAGAGTTTAAGGAAGTACCGGAATAATCCAATGTGTCAATGGTAGTGTTGGTATAAAAATGTATATCCCTTAAAAGGTTCACCCGTTGTAAAATATACTGCAGGTAAATTTGAATACTAGCTGTGGTAAGTTTGTTACTATCATCTGCGGTAATAAATAAAAATTTGGCAAGGCTCAACTGCCCGGTGCCCAAAATATGGTTGGCGATGGTTAATATTTCTGCCGGTTGCTTTGTGGGCGTATAGGGCGTATACCGTTCGCTTCCTATTGCTAACAGCAACGGATGTACGCCGGCAGCATCAACGGCATGTATCTCTTTCAAGCCTGGTATTTCTGCCTGTACTGCAGCGCCGGTCAATTCATGTATCAGTTGTCCAAAACTGGTATCTTCCTGTGGTGGACGCCCTACTACTGTAAATGGCCAGATGGCATTTTTTTTTGCAAATACTTTATGCACTTTCATCAGCGGAAAATTATGTCGCAAGCTGTAATAACCAAAGTGATCACCAAAAGGACCTTCGGGTTTATTTTCACCAGGATATACCTCACCTGTAATAACAAAATCTGCATCTGTACTTACACAAAAACCATCCACATAAGCATAACGAAATCTTCTTCCCCCCAACACTCCCGCAAAAGTCATTTCGCTAATACCTTCGGGCAGTGGCATAACAGCGGCAACACTGTGTGCCGGGGGGCCGCCTGCAAATACACTTACTTTTAATGGCAGGCCTTTGTTATTGGCTTTGCTCTGATGAATACCAATACCCCGGTGCAACTGGTAATGCAGTCCAATTTCTTTGTTCATCCTATACTCATTTCCCGAAAGCTGTATGCGGTACATACCCAGGTTGGCATGCATAATTCCGGGCTGATCAATATCTTCTGTATACACTTGAGGAAGGGTAACAAATGCACCGCCATCCATCGGCCAATGATGAACCTGAGGTAAATTTTCTATTTGTATTTGCTCAAATAATACTGGTTTATTAGAAGGGTTTTTTAATGGCAATGCTTTTAAAGCAGCCATGCCTGCAGCAAAATTTTTGAGGGGATTTTTGATCGCTTTTACAGGATCATTTTTTAATTCAATCAGCTGCTGAACCAAAGATAATGTGTAGCGAAAAATAAATTTACTTCTTTGCAGCGTGCCAAAAATATTGGATGCAGCCCTGAACTTACTTCCTTTTACATTCTCAAATAACAATGCCGGGCCACCAGCTTCGTGTACCCGTAAATGTATAGCAGCCATTTCAAGGTATGGATCAACTTCTTCAATGATGCGAACGAGTTGTCCGTTTGCTTCCAGATCAAGTAAACATGCTTCTAAAGATTTATATGCCATCCTGTTCGGTTTCGGTGTAAAAGTAAAACACTAAAACCATCAATTGGTTTTTATCAGCAGATAAAACAATCAATAAACATTTACAGGACAGCTGGTTCTTGATTTCTTTCCACCATTGCCATCAACATTGCCTGCATTTAATCTAAAGCTAACGGCAAGGCCTGTAAAATAGTACCAGTCTTTATTTTTAGGGTTTCCCCTGATTTGGCCTGCACCAGGATACACCAGGCCGGTTTTTAATTCATTGCCTCTGAAAGCCATGTCTACTGCACGCTGACCGTTATTTAAAAGGAGCAAATTTTTGTCCGCATAAGTTGTACTTACATCATCAAGATAATCTGTGAAAGTTTTTCTTAGCCCTATTTCAAAACCAATTCTTACATTTTCGTTTAAAGCCATTTTTAAACCTGCACCAAATGGAATTGAAAGTTCTGTAAGATTATATTTTTTACGGCCATTGTAAAAGCCCTGGCCTTCTGTACCTAATGGCTGAAGGAAAACCCTTTTGCCGGTAGTATCCAAAGTAGATGGATTAAAATGAAACATTGCCAGGCCTGCAAAAAGATACGGCGTTAAATCCTGCTCTTTTAAACTGATTAAATCATATTCAAGTCCAGCCTGGAACTCTGTTATCGAAGAAGAAAAATTTAAATTACGGGTAAAGTTTTTATTCGCTTTTTTATCATCCCCACTTATTTTGCCTGCTTTAAAACCAGCGGTTATATATAATTGTTCAGTTACCTCGTATGCCAAACCTAAACCCGCTGCAAAATGTGCCTGGTCAAAAGTAAATTTTTTATCCTGAAGGTCGCCCTGGTAATTGCTGATGCCTGCAAAAGTAGTTACCAGCATACGCTGAGCCCTGGTAAAAACAACTGACAATAAAAGTAAAAGGCAAAAAAATGTTTTTTTCATAGTAACTATTAAAAAGTTAAGGCAAACATAATTACAATAATCATTCCTTAATATTAAAGTCTTTTTCCATTTACGCAAAGCACCGCAAATGAAGCAGCCTTTTAATTTTTTAGAACAACCGGATTAAAATGAAAAAACTCATATTTTATTTATTTGAGTGTCTCCTTTCAGCTTCAATAAATATTCCTGTGTTGCCAAAAGTAAAACGCCGGTTGCCTATCTTTAGTATAATTTAATTTTACTTGCATACATGGATAAAAGTTTAAATAAATACATCAGTGAAACCGGCTTTTGTTCCCGGCGGGAAGCAGATAAATATATTGAGCAGGCAAGGGTTACTATTAATGATAATATAGCTGTTAAAGGCAATCGTGTAATACCAGGTGATGTGGTGGAAATTGATGGGGAACCCATTAAAAAGAAAGATAAAATTGTTTACATGGTTTTTAATAAACCTGTTGGCATTACCTGCACTACCGATCTTAAAGACAAGCACAATATCATTTCTTTTATTAATTATACAACAAGAATATTCCCCGTAGGCAGGCTGGATAAGCCTTCTGAAGGGTTGATATTTTTAACAAATGACGGCGATATTGTAAATAAAATATTGCGGGCCGGTAATAACCACGAAAAAGAATACGTGGTTACGGTAGATAAACCCATCAATGCGGAATTTATACATAAGATGGGCAATGGCGTTAAAATTTTAGATACCGTTACAAAAAAATGTTTTGTAAAACAAGAAGGAAAAAACCGTTTCAGAATTATTTTGGTACAGGGCCTTAACAGGCAGATAAGAAGGATGTGCCAGGTGGTGGGCTACAATGTAAACACATTAAAAAGGGTACGCATTATGAATATTACGCTGGCAAATTTACCGGTGGGAAAGTGGCGTTATTTTACGGCGGAAGAAATAAAAACCATTGAAGCCAATGTTTCCTCTTCCGTTAAAACAGAAGATGGTTCCTGGTTTGAATAAACTGCAACTGCAATCACGGAGGTAAAATAGTTCCCGCTAAATTTCTTTGCTTCATTACTTCGTATAAAATTATACCCGTTGCTACTGATACGTTAAGAGAATCAAAGTCTGAAATCATAGGTATCTGAAACTGTTCATCACAAATTTTTAATAGAGGCTGGTAAACCCCATGTTCTTCTCCGCCCATCACAATGGCACAAGGTTCGTTTAAGTTTAATTCAAAAACTTTTTTGGTAGCCGTCATTTCACTCGCAAAAACTTTTATCCCATTCAGGTGTAATTCATCCACCGTTTTCATTAAGCTGTTTACCCGGCAAATGGCTATCTTTTCCAATGCACCGGCTGAAGTTAAAATGGCATCTTCATTTAATGCTCCCACTCCTTTATCCGGAATGATGATACCATTTACACCAAAACAAAATGCGCTTCTGGCAATGGCACCAATATTCCTGATATCTGTTATACCATCCAATATTAAAAACAATGGCACTTCCCCTTTTTCAACTATAAATGAAATAATATCCTGCAGGTTTTGATATTGAATTTTACTGATCATCGCCACACAACCCTCGTGATTACTGATGTTGAAGCCATTTAGTTTTTC
>JAYUBR010000947.1:0-4183 GCA_043740775.1 Ferruginibacter sp.
AACAGCCCTTGCAAGTATTGCATTATTTATATTGTGATCCAGCAATGCCATTTCTTATACATAATAAGCAATGCCTGCCATTATTAAAACAATACCGTAAACAGCTACAGGGCCATGTAGCAAAATGGTTTTCGCCCATCCATGCCGTAGTAAAAGGTATCAGCGATAACCAAAATAACAAATGATTGTTTGCCCAGAGTACCCTTCCGCTTATTTGCTGAACGGTATGCAATAAATGATGATGATTGTTCCAGTAAATACCTATATACACAAAACTAAGTATGTAGCTTAAAAGCACTGACAGTAAGGGTTGTAGGGCAAGGAGACTGGCTTCATGCGGCACTTTCAATTCTAAAACCATAATAGTTAGTATGATGGCAATTACACCATCACTAAAAGCTTCCATTCTTATTTTTTTACCATCTTTACTTTTTAATAAGTTAAGGCCAACCTGCAGAACTGTTTTTATTTAACTACCCTTCATTTTCTTTAAAATAACCGTATATAGCTGTGCAAGATATTTAACAGCAACAGATAAGCAAATTAATTCTTATTTGGTTTTCCATTTTATTGAAATGTATGGTAACCATAAGCATAAGAAAATTGAAGTACTAATTGTTTTTAATTTGAGTTTATTAAGAAAACGTGGTATCAGTTTCCGAAAACCTGTTATTCAAACAATGGTTCTTTTATGTACCATTTTTAATGTATAAAAATAGTGAAGAAATTTTGGCAGACAGGTCTGACATAAATCCATATGGTACAACCTGTAATGCGGCGTTTTTTGCATTGGTAGCTGAATATTTTTAAACGTCCTGAAATGCATCAATCAAAACATCCTGTATCATATCTGCTGCTGTAGCAGATCTTCAGGCAAAACACTTTTGTTAATTTTACCAAAAAATAATTATTTTTTTTCAAAGTTTACTACAATAAAATTATCTTTCCGCTCACTGGTATGTAGCATGTTTATTGCTCTACTATTTATTTTTAATACTTATATATGCAGTTATCCTTTATAAAAAACATACAGTTTACTAAACTTATAAAAGCAGACGGACGTTTAAGGGAATTTAATTTCAGAAGATATAATTCCGGTAACCAGCTACAGCCAGCTATCTTTTCAGTTAATGTTGTGGATAACCGTGATAACCGGATCCTGTTTGAAATGCAAAAAGAAGACAATTTGTGGAAAATTATCAAACAACCGTTGCCCCAATGGATACTGGAAAATGAAACAAATTTTCACGAAAGTATTGAGGAAGAATTAAAGCTTTCTTAATTTAGAAAATAATGTAGCCTGAACCAAGGTCTATTCCATTAAAAGAATATAGTTTTAAGGTATGCAATATATGTAAATATGCATTTACTTTTGTGGCGTTGTATATAGCCAAACAACTATTCTATCCATGCCGGGAAATTTACAGAGCCTTCTTCAACAACTTAGTGATGATATTGAAAAACAAACATTAATAAAAATTACTTTAGGAAACAGAAGAATTAAATCGGCTGATCTTAAAAATGTTTTTATCAAACCTGTTTTAATAAAAAATACCCCAAAATTGTCTTTTGTATACCGCTATCCAACAAAAGATATTACCAGTAATTTCGCCGCAAAAGAAAGTGTCGTTTTAATAGAAAAAATGCTGCATGATGAATTTTATAATGCAGATATTTTTACAACAGAAAATGATTTTCATTTTGTTTTTCAAAAAAATAATACTGCTAAAATTGTCAGCAAAGCTCCATCATTAAAATCTATAGTAAACGCACTTCGACACGATAAAGAAAAGGTTCGGATTATACAAGCTACCAATGCCAGTTATTTAAAAGAATTAGGCATTACTACGGCAGAAGGTATTGTAAAAAAAGAGAAGCAGGATAAGTACAAACAAATTAACCGCTATGTTGAAATTATTGATGGAATAATAAAAGACCTTCAATTTAATGAATGCCTGCAGGTAGTAGATATGGGCAGTGGCAAAGGTTACCTAACTTTTGCTTTGTACGATTACCTTGTTAATAAATTACATCGGGATGCCGCTGTTACCGGCATTGAACTAAGAGAAGAACTGGTAACCAAATGTAACAATATTGCCCGTGCCACAGGATACACCCAGCTTGCCTTTAAGAGCGGCACAATAGAAAATGCCGTTTTGAGCAATACAGATATTTTAATTGCCCTTCATGCGTGTGATACCGCTACCGATGAAGCCATTTTCAGTGGTATTAAAGTAAATGCAAAAGTTATTATTTGTGCCCCTTGCTGTCATAAAGAGATAAGAAAACAAATGGCACCGGAAAATGAATTAAAATCAATAACCAAGCATGGTATTTTACTGGAAAGACAGGCAGAAATAACGACGGATGCAATAAGAGCGCTGCTATTGGAAGCGCATGGATATAAAACCAGGGTATTTGAATTTATTGCCACTGAGCATACACCAAAAAATGTGTTGATTGTTGGAGTAAAACAAGAAAAACCAGTGAATACAAAACAATTTTTTCTTGATAAGGTTGCAGGCTTAAAATTGCTTTTTGGAATTCAATCTCATTACCTGGAAACGTTGATTGACCGTTTGTAGAATTAACCGGAAATATAAATCCGCTTTTTTTGTTGCAAATATTTATTTCCTATAATAGTGCTTAAAGGCTTTTCATACACTTTACTTTCCACCCAGGATATAATGTCCAGGTAAGCAAAACTCCGCGTTTGAAAACGGTTCTTTTCAAGTCCTTTTATACTTTGTAAAAACTTCTCCAGTTCTGGCTTTAATTTTTGCCTTGATAACTTAAACGAGTTACGTAAAAATTTAAACATTGCTTCTTCTACCACTGTAAGATTTTCCATTTTGGCCATAAAACGGTAAACAGATTTTATCAGTGATTCAATAATATCAAAATTACCCAGTTCATAGTGCGCCATCAGGTGCAGCAGCCTGGCATAACACTGCAAATCATTTCTCATTTCAACATTGCCGTTGATTATTTTCTGAAGATAATCAATTGAAATATCATATTTACCTGCACCAAAATACAAATTGGAAATTTTATAATTAAAAACCAGCAGCCGGTGATTGTCCAGGTAAAGTGAATATTCCTGTAGCTTTTCTTCAATCCCTTTTACCAGTTTTAATCCTTCAAAGAAAGTCCCCAGCATAAAATGCTGGTTAATTTTTGATGCGCTGATGTAAACAAAGGTTTGTATGCGGTGATTGTCATGATGCATTGCAACCTCTGTGGTAGAAAAGGCTTCAAAAGCCTTTAGTACGTTTTCAAAACCCTGGTAATTCCTGAGGTCAAAATGAGCGTTTAATAAATTGTGCATGCCTTTGATATAATAGCCCGTTTCTACTTTTATCATCAGGGGTTGTTCATTAAAAATATCAACCCATTTTTGCGCATACCGGTAATACATCAAAAAATCCTGGCGAATAAATGCATACCAGCAATAACTTTGATACAGGTATAGCCGTTCATAAAAACCGGTTTGAAAATGCGCACCCGGAGGTAAATTATCCCGCAAAAAATTCTTTACATCTTTTTCATCTTTTTCATTACGGGCATGACCATTTTTAATATACCAGCTATATAAACGCAATGCTAAATTCGACATCCTTGCCACATTATCTACCCTGTTATTTACTTCTATTGCTTCAATGGATAACTGTTCGCCCCGGTTCTGCATTGAGCGGGTAATGTGCAAGGTTTCAATCTTTTTTTCCCAGGAAATTACCTGTGTAAGAAAATTGAATTTATAGTGGGTTTTCGCAACCTCTTTTAATTTTTCCAGAATTTTAAGGCTTTGCACATAGAGCCCTTTATTGTACAATATCCTTGCATAATCCAGTTGCTCATTCAACTGCATATCGATACTTCCGGTACTTTTTAATAACCGCAGGCTCGAAAGCAATTGTTTATAGAGGTGAACTTTAATATTTGATAACTGGGGTTTTTTGATAGAAGGTAACTTTTTAAGCAAAACAGTTTCATCATACTCTGTTAGTTTATCCAAAGCATCAAATAATTCTATAATCTTTAAATCTTCGTTTCCTGAACTTCTTTTGATATAAAGCTTAAAATTTCTTTTTTCAGCCTTTTCCAGTGATTGAATAAGCTGAAATAATGTATCTGTAAATCGGTTGGACATCATTCTTAATTTTAACTATAACACAATACCATT
>JAYUBR010000948.1:0-1177 GCA_043740775.1 Ferruginibacter sp.
AGAGAAATTGCGTATGAGTTGTATAAAAACATCATTGCACTAAAACCAGAATGGGTAAGGGTATCCCTTGCGGATACCCAAGTGGAAGGGCAACTGCAAGGGATTGCCCCAACGCTGACCGATAAAGACAAAAGAGAACTGAAGCCGATTGAACGCATTAAAATGATAATGACAAGAGGTAAAGATGATGAGAAAGCGATGTGGGATTTATTAGGCACATCCGATTATAGAAAAGAATTAGACAGGCAGTTTAAAAATGAGAAATCAAATTTTAAAATTGCCATAGTGGTAGATATGTGGTTGACTGGTTTTGATGTGCCGTTTTTAGACAGCATTTACATATACAAACCAATTCAGCAGCATAATTTAATACAAACCATTTCGAGGGTAAACCGCAAATTTAAAGATAAGAACAAGGGTTTGGTAGTGGATTATATTGGCATTAAAAAGCAAATGAACCTTGCATTGGCCAAATACAATAAAGGCGATGAAGATAATTTTGAAGACATTGCTGAATCGTTGATCATTGTAAGAAATCATTTCGACCTACTGGCTAAACTGTTTCATAAATTCGATAACACAAAGTATTTTAAAGGCACACCTATACAGCAGTTAAACACATTAAACCTTGCTGCCGAATTTGCACAACAAACCAAAGATTTTGAAACCCGGTTTATGGGTTTGGTTAAAAGGCTTAAAGCTGCTTATGATATTTGTGCAGGCAGCGAACAGCTTACACAAGCAGAAAGAGATTACACTCATTTTTATCTGGCAGTGCGTTCTATTGTTTTTAAACTCACCAAAGGCAATGCACCTGATACGGCACAAATGAATGCAAGGGTCAGGGAAATGATAAAAGATGCCTTGCAAAGCGATGGAGTAGAAGAAATATTCAAATTGGGAGATGAAGAGGAAACTGAGCAGGATTTGTTTGATGAAGATTACCTGGCAAAGATTGACAAGATAAAACTACCCAATACTAAAATAAAATTGCTGCAGCAGCTATTAGCCAAAGTAATTGGCGAAATGCGAAAAGTAAATAAGGTAAAAGGCATAGACTTCACCAAAAAGATGCAGGCGCTTGTTGAAAAGTATAATCAAAGAGACGAGAACGATATTTTAAGAAGTGAAGTATTTGAAGAAATGGCTGAGGCGTTAACCAATATGATTTGGGAAG
>JAYUBR010000949.1:0-1177 GCA_043740775.1 Ferruginibacter sp.
AGTTCATTTTTGGTTTTAATTTGTGTTAAGGCTTTCAATTGATTGTCGCCTACAAATACATCACCATTAATAAATGCTGCTTTCAGTTCTGGTTTTTCACCTTTACTTTCCTTTCTGAAACCAGTTAAAATTAATGCTGGTTCTTTAGGATTTTCACTGAATAATAAAGCGGTAACATGGTTTAAAGAATCAAACACACCTGCATATTTTTCGGTGCTTAAACTTTCAAGCGCTTTTCTTATAAGGGTATTCTTGGCAACCTTCATTTCAACCTGCTTATTAAAGCAATGATTGCGTAATTTGGTAACCTGTGCTACCGTTAAGCTTTCTGTATTGGTAACGTAAAAATTATTGTACTGGCTAAACTTGCCTTTCAGTACTTCTATTACGTCATTTTTTTCCTGTTTTGTCATAACAAATATTTTGGGTAAAACTGCAGTAAACTGCCTTTTTACATTGATTAATTTTGAACAGATTTGGTATCAATGATAATACCGGGACTCATTGTGCTGGCCATACTTACTCCTTTAAGATAAGTTCCTTTAGAAGTAGGTGGCTTTAAACGTACGATTGCATTGATCAGCTCCTGGCTGTTTTCTGCAATTTTTTCAACACTAAAACTTACCCGGCCGATAGAAGCATGGATAATACCAACCTTATCAACTTTAAATGCGATTTTGCCACCCTTTACTTCGTTAACAGCACCCGCTACATCATTTGTAACAGTACCTGTTTTAGGATTTGGCATTAAGTTACGTGGACCTAACACTTTACCCAATCTACCTATTTTAGGCATAACAGAAGGTGTAGCAATAATCACATCAATATCCGTCCATCCGCCTTCAATTTTTGCAATGAACTCATCCAGGCCAACATAATCAGCGCCGGCACCTTTTGCAGCTTCTTCTTTATCAGGAGTACAAAGTACCAATACCTTTTTGGTTTTGCCGGTACCATGAGGCAAGGAAACTGTTCCCCGGATTGCCTGGTCAGCTTTCTTAGGATCAACACCCAGCTTGATATGTAAATCAACAGAACTGTCGAATTTTGTTGTATTTATTTCTTTAACTAAGCTTGAGGCTTCTTTTAAGGAGTATGTTTTATTAACATCAACCTTAGCGTTTGCTAATTTTCTTTTTTTAGTAATCATTTTCTAAAATTTTTGTGGTTGATAATT
>JAYUBR010000950.1:0-13176 GCA_043740775.1 Ferruginibacter sp.
ATAAATCCAGTTATCAATATTCCAGATCAGCCCACTCTTCTGGTGTTCAAGGTTGGCTTCATCGGGTGTATCGTTGTGATACACCAATGTTTTTTCATCCGCGGTTCCATCACCATTTTTATCCCGGTAGCTGTATAAGTTGTTGGTGTAAGTTTCATTTACTATCAGCCTGTCATCCAGTGCCAGCATCATTCTTGGCAATATAAGGCTATCAATATAAATGGTATGCTTATCCATTTTGCCATCGCCATCAGTATCCTCCAGCCTGGTGATTCGGCATACCGGCAATCGTTCGCCGGTACCATCAATATCCTGCATATAGCTACGCATTTCCGCCACATACATTCTGCCATTGCCATCCCATACAATAGCAACCGGCTCCTGTATATCGGGTTCACTGGCTACCAGTTCAAGATGATATCCCGGCGGTAAATGCATGGTCTTCATGCTTTCTATTGGGCTCAATGGAACAGCCGAAGGATCGGAAATTATTTTAGCAGGCCTTTCGGGTGCAGGCTCATCTTTTAGTGGTTGGTTACAGCCGATAAGGCTACAAAAGAACAGAATACAGGCCGCTGACTGAATGGGTTTCATGAATTGTTTTTGACATGTTGTATAAGTGGGATGCCGAAAGATTTAAGGGATAAATCTGGTGTTGAAGATAAAGTATTTTAGGGGAAAATACAGGGAGTGGTAAATAGGATAGTTTTTGGAAAAGAGCAACCAAGACAATCGCTATGTTGATACGGAAAAGGCAAATGAATTTTGATTATCTGTACGTCAGGAAAAATCTGCTTCAATTCTATCAACAAAATGAGGATTATTTTACTGTGATTTGTTGATAGAATATTTTGTCCAAAGCTTTTCACCAGACTTTTAAGCCATCTATTCTCTAACTAACATCACACTACCTTTTAGCTGCATTAGTCTATTTTTTTAGACATTTATAGACAAATAGCCGCTTATTTCACAGTGTTTGGTCTATAAAATATTTACGTCCCTTGAGCTTACCGGTTGCTTGCAATTTACCGGACTCAACCATTTGATAAAGATGGGTCTTTATTTTTCGGTAAGGAATTTCAGTACCAATTCTTTGATGGACTTCGCTAATAGAACTCATAGGGTAAGCAGAAATATCTTGATAAATGAGTTCCTGTAAACGGTGGGGTTCTATCTTCTTTAAATCTGTTTTGCCCTTGAAGTTTAGCTGTCTCAGGTAATCCGGATTTACAAAATATTCTGTTCCTTTTGTTTTGCCTTTGGATTGTACCAACTCTAATTCTAACAACCTGCCTAACCAATTACGAAGACCTGTTTCATCTTTTTGGTTTAGAATTTTTGATAGCTGAATGGAGGTAAGTGAACTGTGCTGTGCTATTAATCCTAATGCAATTATTTCTTTTTGTTTTAACTGATATTCCTGATTGGCTTTGTCCATTAATTTTACCACTTCTTTGCTGATAATCTGTTTACGGACGGTAACAGTTACCCTATCATCACCTTCCTCTACCAATGGTAAAGGTTTACCAGAACCTAACAACAATTCATACACAAGGTCGTAGCCACTGCCTTCCCTTTCCATTAAATTAAGGTCGTAGAAAACTTTTGAGAGATGTTCATTTCTCCTTACTGACTGGCTTAAAATATTTTGGGGTGTAACGCCATAAGGCAACCTGCCGGGGTTATGTATTTCTAACCTGTCGGGAAACAGGTTTACAAATATGTCACCTCTTGTTGTGTATGTTCTATGCACCAAAGCATTTGCTACTAACTCCCTCACAACTTCAATGGGTATAAAGGGTATGTTTTTTCTAAAGATGCCATCTGATATTTCTGTACTCTCCTGCCAATCCGGTATATCATATACAATTTTGGATAACAACTCTTTTGGGTTATAAGAATAGTCATCCAGTGTTACTTTCCAAACCTTTACATCTTTTTCATTATAACGTATTACCTGCACCGCAGGTGCAAATAATAAGCCTGCTCTTTCCTGGCGGTTGCCTATCCACAAAATACCAAGATTGGTAAGCCATTCGCCTTTGGTTAAGAAATAGTAATCCAGTATTTCATCATCGGTTTTGTCTTTTACAAATTTGCTTACTCTCGGAGAACTTAAAATATCTGCAATAAATTCTTTTCTTTTTTCAGGGTCAAACTTGCTGCGGTGTATGCGTTTGGAAATTTGTTCCTCCCAAATAAACGCATTTTTATCCGCTGCTAATCTTGCCATTTCATCCGGCGGCACTGGCCTGCATTCATCGGAAACCCTTATGTAATATTTACCATCCGTGGTGGATGCAATGGTTTGAACACTTCTAAAAACCTGTACTTCTATAAACTCTGCATTGTTGGCGGCAGTTATAATATTTGCTGCTACACCTGTATTAATAGTTCGGTGGTTAATTGCTTTTACAATTTTTTCAGGGAGTGTTTTGTCTGCAATAATTTGACCTGCTGCTGGTTCGTCTTCATCATCTTCAATGCCTATTAATATTTTACCACCGGCAGCATTCGCAAAGCAAACGGCATCTTTTGCTAATTCATCCCAATCGGTATTTTTGCCTTTTAAAAAGCTGAGTGATTTTTTATCGTATTGTTGGTTTTCTAACATTTGTGGAAGCTCTACGAATCTTTTGCTTGAAATTGTTTCATCAATTTTTTAATAAACGGCATATTTTTTTTATGATTGTCAAACAATTCTTTTTGAAAAGTACTTGACAAATCTTTAAACTGCTTGGTCAACCTTAGACCATTTTCTTTAATTTCAATTGCCTCAGAAGTAAAATCCATGTATCGTTTAATTATCCCTTCTATAAATTCCTTTTCTGTCTTATCTACATCCCTAAGCCAATGGAGAAATTCATATAGGTAGGTTTCCTCTTTAAACATTTGAATAGCATCATACAAAGTAGCATCATAAGGAAGGCCAGCATACCTGTTTACCTTTTTTACAGGTAGCAGTTGCTCTTCAATCTTATCTATAAAACCTGCTCTACCTAAGGCCCCCTGGTATTGAATATTCAACATGGCGACCAGCCCGGGAATACTTGGGCTCAAGCTTCTATTATTATCTATATCCTTACTTAAAACTAATCCCATATTTCGTAATTCATTTAGTGCAAAACGAATATTTGTTTTACAACGGGTAGCACCAGTACTTGTAATAATAATATCGGCAAATGAAAACTGTTCTTTGAATTTGTCAACAAATGAATCAATCAGTTTATGCAAATCACTTTTAGGTGAATAATTACGGGCAAGAAAAAAAAGAAAATTAAACTGATAATCTTTTGCCTGAAATGCTTTGTCTGATGATGCGCTAGCAATATTTTTTAAAATATTATTAGAAATAATACTGGCATCAATTCGTTCATTTAGCTTATGTTCCTTTCTCCACATGAGCAACCAGTGTTCTAGTTGCAGGACACTACTATTGATATGTATTATATCATCTTTACCGGCAGTATACTTTACCGTCTCTTTTAAACGGGCACTAAGCCAAGTATTCAGAATATCTTCGATAGTTTTAATATCCATGATTTATCAGGTTATTATTGCCGTTATCAAAAATCATACAGTACCACTGTATAATTAATTACAATAAAATGCGTAAAATACACAGTTTAGTTTTGCCAATTCATCCCAATCGGTATTTTGCCTTTTAAAAAGCTGAGAGATTTTTTATCGTATTGTTGATTTTCTAACATTAATTGTTATACTCTTTTTAGGATATTTTGTAATTTTTCAAATAGCACTACAGCATCTTCCATTTCTGTCTTGTATAAGGTATCATCACTTGGGTGAGCACCATAATTCAATAAACGGTCTTTAATTTTTCTAACCTGGTTTACGAATTGTAGAGCATCATGAGTTTCTGCTTTAACAGATTGGACAATATCAAAAACGGCAGTACGTGCTTTAAATATTTTTGACTTAACTCCATTGGTAATATCAGGATTTATTTTTATTTCATTAAAATCTTCTGCTTTTATATAATCCCATTCAACAGCAGACAGGCTCAATTTTAAAATACCATCTTGGAATTTTTGCAAAATAGACTGTGAAATAATATTCTTTGCTTCATCCAACATTTGGCTAAATGACACGTATTTATTTGTATTAAATAGTTCAGGTTTATTCTTTGCTAAGTAGTTTTTAAAAATAATCTCACCCAATTTTCTTAACTCCAAAGCACAGTTTTCATAATCCCCATTTTCAAGAAATGCTTTTGCTTTTTGCATTTCACTTTTTGCATCCTTATATCTTATTTTTTGATTTACCGGAGATTGAAATTCGTATAGTTTCCAATCGCTGAGCGTATCATTAATATTTCTTTTTAGCTCATTGAAAAATCCTTTTTCATGTGTGAAAATCAAAAGCTGATAATCGTTACTATACAACTTTAAAATTGTTTCAATTAATTTAACCCTATTATCTAAGTCCAGGCTAATCAGCAAATCATCTAAAGCAAGTATTCTTAAAGGTATAACAGGCCGTTTTGGTAACAAACAGAATCTAATTGCAAGACCAATTTTAGTAAGCCGTGCTTCATTTAAAAACGATTGAGGTCTATCCACAGGATGCCAAACACCATCTGCTTTTTTGTTTTCAATTGACAACTTATAGACTGGATTAGTAATGTAATAATGTGTCTTACCAGCACTCTTGAATTGTGAAATCCGGCAGACATCTTTTAGAGATAATTTTATCTTTAACTCGTTGGGTTGAAAATTATCTTCTAAAAAAACTGTAGCATTATCATTTATGTAAACAATTAACCTTGCGATTTCTCTATTAAAATTTGCTAAATCCCCGTTCTCAATATTTTGCTTACTTCGCCAATTCCTTCCAGTCAATGACCGTAATTTTGTAGTGATATCCTCTAATGCTTGAGACAACACTTTGTCTTTAAAACTAATTTCTCCAAAAACAAAAGGTAAAATATCTCTATCAAAAACATCGAAAAGATTTATCTCTTTTGAATTGCGAAAGTTGTAGAAGTTTATAAGTAGCCGGTGACTAATAAATTCGCTTGCCTGATTTAACTCTTTGAGTTTTGCATTTTCGCCTGTTACACCTGTGTTACTTAAAGTGAATTCCTCTTCTACTTCACCTATTTTAGTTTTGATACTTATATGCGATGGCAAGGTTGGCTGATTAATGTTGAGCAAGTTTTCATCATCAGTTTGTGTGAAATATTTATGGATTTTTGTTAATGGTTTTACTGAACATTGAAACAAAGTATATAAGGCCCAATATAATGACGACTTGCCACTGCCATTTGACCCGTAAACCAATACATGCTTTCTGCCAATATTAAAAGTCTTTTCTTCCTGAAAGGCTTTGAAATTTTGAATTTTAATATATTCTATGCCATTTTCTCTCATGCGTTAGCTTCTATTATGCCAATTGTTTCCGGGCAACGTGTAGCCATTAACAACAGTCTGTTACGTACTTCACTTTTAGGTTCCTGCCATTTATTATACAATTGAACTATACCTATTTCCGGGCTTAGTTTTTTTACAGCTTCCAAATCCTCCTCCACCAAAGCCAAAATATCAACTCCTGCTTTTTTCATTTCTTCACCAAAATAAAGTCCGTAAACGCAGCCATTTAAGACTTTTTCCAATTCATCTGAAACTAAAGCGTTATCAGGACTCGCCTGTAGCAATAAAATGGCAGAAGATAAATACTCAATTATCATTTGCACATTTTTAGCTGCTTGTGGTAATGGAAATTCATTAATATACCGAGGCATATACCTATAATAGCCATTAGCTAAAACAGCACTCGTATTCTTCATAAAATACCAAGTAATATTAGAATTTAAAATTCCCAAAAAAAACAAATACGTTTCTTTTACTGCTTGATATTTTATATAGCCATAAACAGTGGTAGTGGTATAAAAATTGCCTATGGGGTCATATGTGAATTGACTACCCTTACAAATATCAGGGCAAATTAATTTCGGTTGTTTTTCAAATCTTAGACCTTGATTTCTACTATATTGAACCCATTCATTATTATCAAACCTGCCACTCTCCCTTGAGCGAAGTTCTTTTTCTGCTTTTTTAAAATAGCTCCATGCTAAAGGAAAGCTATCTTTAATTTCTTTTACTGATTTTATTTTCACCTCATTAATAGATTCATTTAATTTAACGGTGTAAGGGAAAAGAATTACTGATTGACCAGTAAGGTTTTTAAACTTATGGACGTGTTCACCTTTTAAAAGAGGTTTTACAAAATTCTTTTCTATGGTCACTTCATCTTGTAAAAACTTAGAATACCCAGTCACTGTATTTTTTGAATATTCACAATCATCAAGAAAATAAAAATCGTCTTTACTTGTTGCTATCCCTTGATAAGTTCGTTCAAAAACATCTTTAACTTTCCGAGGCTGTTTATGTAAAATACTTAAAATTTTAACTGCATCGTTGTTAGTAAATGTCCAAGTATTTTCTGGCAAATCGCTATTTTTATACGTTACAAAACTCTTATCATCTTCGCTGTTTAACCATTCTTGTAGTTCATTATTACTTGGTAAATCACGGTCTAATTCGCAGTATTTAAAAGATATTTGTCTTTGCTTAGAAATCCAAAGTAAAGAACTATAAGTTGAGGCATTGAATACTTGATATTCTTTAAAACTGATTAATTTTTGAATATGGTTTTTAGTAACTTTTCTTAATCCTTTGCCTAAAGAACCATTAACCCATTTATCCGGCTGAATGTAATTTAAAATTCCGTTGCTATTTAAAAGGTTAAATCCTCTTTCCGTAAAGAGACAATATAAATCATATGCACCTGTTGCAGCATCATAGTGTTCTTCAAAGTATTTTTTATCAGATTTTGAAAGCCCTTGAACTCTCAAATATGGCGGATTGCCTATAACTATGTGAAACCCATTTTCTATCTCAAACATCCATTCTGTGTCAAAAAAATCAGCAAAAGTGTTTTGGTCATAGGGATTCCAAATTGCAATTTTTTTTGCCGTTGCTGGTTGCAATTCATTATTCGAAACTAATAAGCTACTAAGTTGATTTCGCAATCGTTCGTCTTTAATCCTTAATGATTCCTTACCATTTGGTGTTCTTGCTCTAAAGTATTCTGCTCTCACTTTCTTGAGTTCATTTTTCTTAATGTCAATTTCGGGATTTGTAAACAATGTAAGATGCTCTTTCTCCAACCACTTTAGAGAGTCTGCTGCTACAAACTTTGTTTCCAGATTCGGTAATGGCCGAATGCCCCTATTATGTTCAATATCGTTCTCTGTTTTCTGATCAACAATCAATGCAATAAAGAATCGGAGCTTTGAAATCTGGATTGCGACGGGTTGTTTGTCTACTCCGTAAATGCAGTTTTCAATCAGGTAAAGTTTTCGTGCAAAATCTAATTCATGGTTATTTTGATTAAAGGCTCTATCAATGTCTTTAATTCGCAGGTCAATTTCTTTAATGGCGGCATCCCGGTTTTTATCGTCTTCCATTTTTTCTGCCAAGACCATATCCCTTTTTGCTTTATCCTGCTGCTTTTGTTTCCACTTTTTATTGTTAGGGTCAAGTTTGCTGAGAATAAAAACCAGTTTGTGCAAAATTCCCATTGGAAAAGCACCAGAGCCGCAAGCAGGGTCTAATATTTTACAATTGTCAATAGCATCAATTAATTCCGTTCTTTCAGCATCGGTAAACCGTGGTTCTTCCTCTATATATGAAAACAAGTGATGAAGCCTTTCATTCAACTCTTCCCGTTTATTCTCATCATCATCTTTCAGTAAACTATTGCACAAGTAAGTGATAATACTTTTATCTACCATATAATTTACAATCTCCCTCGGCGTATAAAATGAACCTGTTAACTTACGGGCTGTTGTTTCGGTTTCCTCGTTATAACTTGCCAAAAGGTTTTCAAACACTTTACCGAGTAATTCCGGGTCAAGGGCAACCTCTTCTTCTACAGGTGTATTTTCTTCAATGGTAAATTTGTACCGGCTTAGTATATCAATCAAGCCCCTTACCTCATATTTCTTTCCCTTGGTATGAAAGGTATTATTCAGGTCAATGTTTCGGGGAGCTTCGTTGAAAAATAAATAATCAGGCACTTTAAGTGTGCTTTCATTTTTTAACTGTTGGGTAAAGCCATCAATAAAAATATCTTTGTCTTTCGTGCGCTTATCCAAACACTCAAACAAACCACCATTCAGGAATGGGATATTATCCATCCATGAGGCAAACTTATCCTGGTCTTTTATAAAACGGCTGTAACGAAAATAATGCGGAACGCCGGTGTTGCGGTTTACAAAAGTTCTGCTGATTTTATTTTTGTCTTTTACATCCTTATTCATTTCTGTATTCAGAGTGGCGAAGAACAAATTTTGTAAAATGGCTTTATAATATGTACTGCCGGTTTTATCTTTGTAATCTAGAATTTTATCCAGTTCTCTTTTATTGAAAAGGTCATCGGGGATTAAATTTTTCTCTTTCAGGAACCATACAAAAATCAAACGTGTAATAAGGCGAATAACATTTACAGGGTTTCGGGTTTTATCATCCTTCAATTCATCATCCGGAAACTTTACTTCCTGCAAAGCCCAGAAATACCAATAAGCAAGCTCCTTATAAAATTTTTTATTAAGTTCTGAAATATTAAGTGTTGCTTTCCAAGCCTCATGTAGTTTTATAAAGCTGTGGAACTCGAATTTTTTATAGAGTTCGGTAAGGCTAAGGTCTTTTAAAATTTCTTTGTGCGCCCTTTGCGGATTGGTTATATCAATGTCTTTAATTAAAGTAACTTTCTCTAATACATCTTTGCTGGTATCTTTTTTATGCAGCCTGCGGTCAATGATAGATAAGGTAAGTTTATTACCATAGTTAAATAGCACTATCACTGGCATTTTAAACGGCACATTCAGCTCTCTGGTAATTTTTACAAGGTCGCCACGTTTGTAATTATCATCTTTGAGTTGAATAGTGAAAAATAAAAAACTCTGGTATTCATTGCTATCCACTTCTCCGGTATCAAAAAGCGATTGCACTCTTGTGATTTCTGAATCAGCAACCTGAAAAATAAATTCAATGTATTTCCAGTGGCTTACAAAGGCTTTGTCTTTATTGATAGCATTTTTAGATAGGTTGAAGCTTTCTATAAATCCATCATAATTATTTGAAATAAGCTGTGCGGTTTTATTACTTTGATAATCTAATGATTTAAAGAAAACAATACTGCTTTCATACAACTTCTTATTGTTGAAAGCTTGAATAGCCCCTTCAATTTGTATTAATTTATCAGATTCTTTTTCTGCCATAATTTATTTTATAACCAGCCAGGTGATTAATTCAAAGTTATTCATTTCGTGTACCTGCTTTGATTGTGGAATGAGCAAAGCCCCTCTATCCATCGTTAATTTTTGATTGTTGCGCTTTTTAAAAATCCTGCTTATTTCATCCACCGCCTGTTTTAATAATTCGGTATATTGTTGCATGTTTTCGCCATTGCCGGTATCTTCATTAAATACCTCACACAATTTATCGTAAGCCTGTTTAACTCCTGAACAAAGCAACCTGTAAATTTCCAATATTGATTTTGCATTGGTATAATTGAACCGTACAACACCATCTTCCCTTATATACACCAGGAAATAAGGCTGTAATGGATTTACCTCTTCATTGCCATCGGTATTGCCTTTTTGTTTTAAGCAATACAGTACACCGGGTTTAATAATATCAAGCCCCTCTCCATCTCTCCCCAAAGGGGAGAGGGCATGAGATGGCGAAGGAACAACCGCATATAAGCCAAAGGGTGCATCTTCTAATTTCTGTCTGTTGTTTTCTAAAAAGTTTAATAGCTCAATCCTGAAATCATCCAACGTAAAATCTGTAAGCGATATGCTTTCATTCATATCTTCTAAATCAAGCACCTCTTTTTGTAATTTTTTGAGTTGCTGATTCCGGTATTTTAAATCATCCTCAATTAATTCTTCAATCTGGTCTGTTGCAAGCAAATTATCATCTGCTGTGGCTGTAACATCTACCAAAGCCATTCTTGCTTCTACTCTTTCTTTCAGGTTAATATAATTGTCCAGGTCTTTTGTTGGCCAAAAGTTTACTAATTGTATTGCATTATTGATACTGCCTAAACGGTCTATCCTTCCAAAACGCTGGATGATACGTACCGGATTCCAATGAATGTCATAGTTGACAAGGTAATCACAGTCCTGCAAGTTTTGCCCTTCACTGATACAGTCTGTTGCTATTAAAATATCAATTGTGCCTTGCTGTGGCATCCCTTTCAATTTACTCCTGTTCTTTGCTACCGGCGAAAAATTGGTAAGTATGTTTGAATATTCAGCTTTGCCAAAAGTTGTTTTACTTACTGAGCCAGCAACCAACGCAATGTTTACCTGCAATGTATCTTTTGCCCAACTTAATAATTCAGTATAGAGATAATTTGCTGTATCGGCAAATGCTGTAAATACAATTACTTTTTTATTGCCCTCGTTAAGTGGATGCTTTATTTTATTTTCAATTAAATTTTTGAGGTCAAATAATTTTGCATCTCTTGAAGCATCAATATCTTTTGCTCTCAGGTATAAATCGTATAGAGCTTCTTTGTCCTTTTTAAGGTCTCTTAACCAATCATCAAGGTTTAAATCTTTTAATTTAAACTTCAATTTTTTACCCACTTCCCATGCATCTGCATCTTCTTCATTTTCTTCCTTTTCATCATCTTCTGGCTCAAAATCAGCAGCCAAATATTCTGCATCAGCAGCAGTTTTTAGCTGCTGAAATTCTTTAATATTTTTTTCGAGTCTTTTAATTTTCTCTATGGTTCTGTTCATAGATATTTCAAAAGATTCAACTGAACTTTCTAACCGCTTTAGAAAGTTAACCTTCATCATACCAATTAAAAAGTGTTCTCTGTCGCTTTGGTCAAAATTTGGTTCGTTGCTTTTTGGGTCTTCTGCTTCGCCTTTAGTTTTCTTACGCTTCCGCTCAGCCTTTTCTTTCTTCTCTTTTGCCTTTTCAGCTTTAGTTTTGATTCCATACTTACCCTTCAATTCTTCCATCACATACTTAGACGGATTAAATACTGACAATGTATAGTCGAGAATTTTTTTATTCAATGTATCATAGCTGAAAAACTGGTCTTCTAAATCAATATCCGGATATACAGAAATAGGTTTTAACCTTTCAGGGAACTTACCCACTTCGGCTTCTGCTTTGTAAAAGTTTTTGATGTGCTTTCTGCTCCGGGCTATGGTTAGTTCATCCAATAATTTAAAAAACGAGGTGTCTAATTTTTCTATTAACTGCTTAACTGTTCGGTTCGGATTTCTTTTAGCATCAGCCCAATTGCTAAAATTTGTTTGGGCATTTTTAAGTGAAGCAGCAATGTCTTTAATTTGTGTTGATTCAAATAAGGCATCATTCTTTCCTTCTGTAATTAATTGAATTTGATTTCTTAAATCACGGAGATTATTGTTTACCGGCGTGGCTGAAAGTAATAATACTTTTGTTTGAACACCCAGTTTAATAATTTTTTCCATCAGCCATTTAGGGCGGTTCATTCGTACACTACCATCGTCTTTTACCTTATCCATTGGGTTGCCCCGGAAATTGTGGCTTTCGTCAATTACAATTAAATCATAAGCACCCCAATTGAAATTTTCAAGGTCAATTCCGTTTGCTTCAGACTTACCCGTTTTGCGACCTAAATCTGTATGATACAAAACGGCATAATTAAATTTGTCTTTTGTAAAAGGGTTTAGTGAATTGTTTTGGCTTGATTGATAAATTGTCCAGTTGCCGGATAATTTTTTAGGACATAACACCAGCACCCTGTAATTGAGCAATTCAAAATAGCGGATTACCGCAAGTGCTTCAAATGTTTTACCTAACCCCACACTGTCTGCAATGATGCAACCATTGTGCTTTAAAACCTTATTGATAGCACCTTTTACACCGTCCTTCTGGAACTCGTACAACATATTCCAGATTTCACTTTCAAAAAAGCCTGTTTGCGTTGTAAGCAATCCACCTTTTTGCTGTTCATTTAGGAAATTCTCAAAAATATGAAACAGCGTTTTAAAATAAATAAATTCCGGTTCATTTTCAATATACAGTTGCTCTAAATATTTCAGCACCTGGTCTTTTACATCTTCAACTATTTTTTCTTCGTGAATATTTATATCCAGTTGCTTATTTAGTTTTTCCTTTTCATCCTTTGGCAAATCAGCATACCACATTTCATGAAACCATTTCTTTAAATCCATTCTATCCCTGTCGCTGTCTACAATAAGGTTCAACTCAATGTTTGGGCTGCCGCCAAGCCCAAGCCCATTTACCGTAAAGTTGGAACTGCCTACAATGGCTTTTTCTACACCACTTTCCTGGGCTATATGGTACATCTTGCCATGCAAAAAATTTGGCTTCACCAATGATTTAATGGCCACTTTATTTTTTATCCATTCTGAACAATCTCTGGCAATGGCTTTTTGTGTGAGCCGGTTCTCTATAGGAATAACCAATTTATCATCCTCAATTTTAAAGTCTCTTTTATTCGTTTTATTGGGGTCAAGAGATTTTATAAATGTTGGTTCGCCAAATAAAAAATTAAGATGGTTAACAGATTCTAATTCTGTCTTTAATTTTTGATAGGCATAAATAGTAAAGTAGGCTGAAACTATTGAAAGCTCAGCACCGTTTTTAATGTTGTTGATTAAAAAATCGCCTACAGTCCCCCTTTTGTGATTATCCCTTAAACAGGAACTAATTGTTGCCATTTATTTTTGTACTAATATTTTCACTAAAGTTATCCAACCCAGAGCCATTTTCCCTAATTAATCTTCTAACGATATTGAATTAAATTAGCCAGATCTTCTTTAATAAGCATATAAGTAAATCCAATTTTTTGGAAAAAGACCAGTAAGGTTGTACGACAGAATAATGTATTAGTGCAACTATTTTATTACAACTGCAGCAATAAATTTTCCCAAACATCAAATAACAAAGGCCGATGAGTTATTATAAAAAAAGGCTTCAAGAGGATTACTCTCAAAGCCTGCCAAATTAAGTGGTGCGAGCCGGGGTTGAACCGGCGACACATGGATTTTCAGTCCATTGCTCTACCAACTGAGCTATCACACCATTCCCTTTCGGGGCAGCAAAAATAGGAGTT
>JAYUBR010000951.1:0-1176 GCA_043740775.1 Ferruginibacter sp.
ATTCCTGTTCAAAACAATTTTATCAACCCTGCATTATAAAGTAGCAACCCATGAAAGGGTGCGATAATGTAATTGATGATGTAAAATCAATAAACCACCCACTTGGTTTTAATAAACCTGTGGATACCTGAAATTGGCGGAGAACAGGCTATCATTACAATGAAAAGGGATCTCTCCGCAAAACAAATTCCTGTTATAATTTTTTAAGCCAATGATGAAATTGCGGAAATATGTAAAGGAGTAAATGCAGGGGATACGTAAAAAAACATTTGAACTGGCTGAGTGCCTTCAAACAATCAACGAAAATATTTTGTACAATAAAGCTTTACTTTTGCAGTACAGTTTCAAAAAATAGAATGCCTGAACAGTACAAATAAGCAGTTGCTGCAAGTGAAACAGTTGGTTTCATTAAATATAAAAAGCGATAAATCTGTATGCTAAATCTGAGTTTTGATAGTCATTTTAAGGATTTATTCGAAAATACAAATGATCTCATTTATTTTCTTACACTGGAAGGAAAGATTCAGTTGGTAAACCCGGCGTGGCAAGCAACACTGGACTACAAACAGGAGGAAGTAGAAGGCAGAAGTATTTATGATTTTATTCATGCGCCTTGTATTGAAGAATACAAAGCTGTATGGGAAGAAGCAATATCAGGAAAAGGGAGGGCAGACCTGATTACAACATTTATAACTAGGGATGGAAATGAAGTTGTTATTGAGGGGCACATCAGTTGTGCTTTTGACGGAGGCAAGGCCGTTTATACCAGAGGAGTATTTAAAAATATTACTGCAAGAAAGATTGCTGAAAAAAAACTGGAGGATAGTGAAAGGAGATTAAAAACTTTTTTCAGGAGTGGCCCGGATGCGGTTATCGTTATTAATCAGCAACAGCAAATTTTAGAATGGAACCCTAAAGCAGAATCTGTTTTTGGTTTTACTGCTGATGAAGTGGTGGGAACCTTATTATCTGAAACCATCATACCACCTCAATACCGTGAGGCACATGCAAAAGGGATGTTGCATTTTTTAAAAACAGGTGTGGGACCGGTTCTTAGTAAAACAATCGAAATAACGGCATTACATAAAAAAGGGTACGAATTTTATATTAACCTCAGCATTTCAAATGTAATGGTGGAAGGAGAATGGCTGTTCATAGCATTTCTCTCTGACATTA
>JAYUBR010000952.1:0-1175 GCA_043740775.1 Ferruginibacter sp.
CATCTACATACAAAATATCTTTTGCGGGGTTTGGATATGCTTTTGCTATTGATGCCAAAGCAGCCTGCAGAAATACCAGTTTGCGGTAAGATTTCCTTCCATCAATATCTACCTCCAGTACTCGATAATAATTTTTAGTAGCACTAGCTACAACGATGCAGTTATAATCTTTTTTATCTGTAGCAATAACCCTGCAGACATCAGTATAAGTAGTGGCATCAGTGCTGTGCTGCACTGTATACTCTTTTACATTTTGCTCCTCTGCTACCTGCCAGCTTATTTTGGCTTGCGTAGTATTTTGCCATTGGGCCTGCACGCCTAACCAGGTTACGGGCAAAAGCACTGCGGGTGATAATTTTACAAGTTCAAAACCATCAGCTATTTGAAAGCACCTGCCATTAAAATACAGTTCGGTGTTGTATTCTGTAAAGTGCCTGTCTCCCCCAAAATCTGTATGACTGGTTACCGGAAAAGTGGTGTTTTGAAGTTGAATAGGCTGGGTACCGGCAGTAGTGCCATCACTTTCCCAAATACCGATATTACCACCAAGGAAAAGAATATACATTTTATTGTTCCAGGTAGCTGCAAATGTGGGAGCCGCAAACAATGACCCCTTTACCAATTGGGTGCCCGCATCTGTACCATCAGTTTTCCATAGTTGACTGGCATTACAACCAAAATATAAAAGCCCGTTATATACTGTTTTGCCAGAAGGCTGGCTGCTACCGGTGCCAACATTAATATCCTTTACTATTTGTGTACCCGCCTCCGTTCCATCACTCGCAAATAATTCCACTCCGTGCAGATCATCTCTGGCAGAAAAGTAAATTTTGTTGTTGTAAACAATCATCTTTTGTGGATTGCCGTCAACAGCTATGCCTATATCTTTTACCAGGTGCGTACCGGCAATTGAACCATCTGTAACCCATAATTCAGTACCATTTATATTGTCGGTTGCATTAAAATATAATTTTGCATTTAGCAGGGCTGAAAAACCAGGTATGCCAACTGCTGAAATTAAGTTTGGTTTTAGCAATATAGTGCCTGCTAAAGTGCCGTCACTTTTCCATAGCCCATACCCTGAACCTGTACCATCGTCACCGATAAAATAAATATCATTGTTAAGGATTGCAAAACCTGATTGTCCGCCAGAAACGTAAACTTTTCTTAATTCT
>JAYUBR010000953.1:0-4175 GCA_043740775.1 Ferruginibacter sp.
CGCCAAACATAGCGGGTTTCCACAATACAATATCTGCCAGCTTGCCTGCTTCTATCGAACCAACATATTCTGAAATACCATGTGTAATTGCAGGGTTAATGGTATACTTGGCAACAAACCTTTTTACCCTGAAATTATCATTGTTATTTTTTTCATCTTCTGCCAATGCGCCCCGCTGCACTTTCATTTTGTGGGCGGTTTGCCAGGTTCTTGTAATCACTTCTGCCACTCTTCCCATTGCCTGGCTGTCACTGCTCATCATGCTAAACACGCCCATATCATGCAAAATATCTTCTGCTGCAATGGTTTCGGGTCGTATCCTGCTGTCAGCAAAAGCTACATCTTCCGGCACGTTTTTATCTAAGTGATGGCATACCATCAGCATATCTAAATGTTCATCAATGGTATTGACAGTATAAGGCCTTGTAGGGTTGGTTGATGAAGGCAAAACATTTGGGTACATCGCTGCTTTGATGATATCAGGCGCATGGCCACCACCGGCACCCTCGGTATGAAAGGTATGTATCACTCTTCCGTTAATGGCATTGATGGTATCTTCCAGGAAACCGCCTTCATTTAAAGTATCCGTATGTATCGCTACCTGCACATCATACTTATCTGCAATTTGTAAAGCCGCATCAATTACTGCCGTGGTGCTGCCCCAGTCTTCGTGAATTTTTAAACCCAATGCACCCGCTTCAATCTGTTCTTCCAGCGGAGCCAGTGATGCACAATTTCCTTTGCCAAAAAAGCCGAGGTTCATCGGGAAGGCTTCTGCAGCCTCCAGCATTTTCTGAATGTTCCATGCGCCAGGTGTTACCGTGGTTGCATTGGTTCCATCTGCCGGGCCGGTGCCACCACCAATCATGGTAGTAATGCCACTAAATAAAGCGTGGTCAATTTGTTGGGGACAAATAAAATGAATATGTGTATCAATGCCGCCTGCAGTGGCTATCAGCCCGGCACCGCCATGCACTTCGGTACTGGCGCCAATAATCATATTGGGAGTTATTCCTTCCATGGTATCGGGGTTCCCTGATTTACCAATGCCTGCTATTTTTCCATCTTTAATGCCGATGTCAGCTTTTACAATACCCCAGTGATCAATGATCATTACACCGGTGATCACAAAATCCAGCACACCCTCACTGCGTGTTGCGGTGGCCGATTGCGCCATTCCATCCCGAATGGTTTTACCTCCGCCAAACTTTGCCTCATCGCCATATACGGTGTGGTCTTTTTCTATTTCAATCAATAATGCGGTATCACCCAGCCTGATTTTATCTCCTGTGGTTGGCCCATACATGTTGGCATACTTTCTTCTGCTGATGTGTAAACTCATATCTTGTTATTTTTAAAATGAAGTGATTGTGCCTTTTCCATTGCAGTTGTTTTTGCAGTAGCAGAAATGGTTTCACCATCCACCAAATTATTAAAGCCTACCGTTTTTTTATTGCCGCCAAATGCTACCAGCTCCACAGCTTTTTCTTCGCCGGGTTCAAAACGCACGGCTGTGCCTGCGGCAATATTCAGGCGCATGCCAAATGCTTTTTCCCGGTTAAATTCCATTTGTTTATTTACTTCAAAAAAGTGAAAATGCGAACCTATCTGTACGGGCCGGTCGCCGGTATTTACTACTGTTATATTTATGGTATTTCTACCAACGTTGCATTCAATATCACCTTCGGCTAAAATATATTCTCCTGGTATCATATTTTTTTTGTACTTTTTCTTTTTAAAAAAAGCATTCAAATTCCTGCAATAAAATCACAGTTGTTGAATGAAGTATTCCTGCAACGCCTTTACATCCTGATTGGATCATGCACTGTTACCAGTTTTGTTCCATCGGGAAAAGTGGCTTCTATCTGTATTTCGGGAATCATTTCTGGGATGCCTTGCATCACATCATTGGCAGTTAAAATAGTGCAGCCGTATTGCATCAGCTCTGCAACCGTTTTACCATCCCGGGCGGCTTCCTGCAAATGGCTGCTGATAAGCGCAATGGCTTCAGGATAGTTTAGTTTTAATCCACGGGCTTTTCTTTTTTCTGCCAGTTCTCCGGCTAAAAAAAGCAGCAACTTTTCTGATTCTCTTGGTGATAAGTGCATGGCTAAAATAATTAATTGGTTAGCTCAACCGGCATGCAATCGTAGTAATCGTTTTGAAAGGTGTTAAGATAAGAAAAAACAAAACACAACGGCTTCACTTTTTTTATTGTGATGGCAATAAAGTTTTTGTTTTAACGATTTATATATTGAAACCAAGCAATCAACAGATTGTTAACCTGAAAAACCACCAACTATTGAAACCTCTTTTTTGCATTTCCTTTTTACAAGGACATTTATCCTTTACTGATATCAATACAGAAAATTTTTATCCAAAACATTAAGGCTGCATCAAAAAAATTTGTATTAATTATCTGCTAATTTTTTTGATTGATTCATTTGTAGACAAACAACTGCTTAATACAGTATGCCGCATTATAAAATTAAATGACGGGTATATTTTTTTGCAGCAGCAACTATATTATTTTATCTATATAAAAATCTTGATACGAAGGTGCAAAAATCTACAGTTTACCTTTTATTGTTAGGCACGACAGAGAAAAATGGCCCCGTGATTGGACGGGGTCTTTTTCGTTTTTATAAGTGTATGGCAGCTCCTGTCAATTGGCAAATAAAGCCAACCAGTAAGCCGGCATAAATTTCTTTTGGAGAATGATCACTAACAATTAAACGTGCCGTGCAAACCAAACCGGCTATTAAAAATGCAGCACTTAGTGGCCAGGTCATCAGCATAGTATTTTGCTGCATGATGATAAAACAAATGCCGATTAACCCGCCCATGCCAATGGCATGCATGCTTATTTTAAAATAAATATTTGCAATTAATGCGGCCGCAGATGATATAAAAACGCCGAACATAAATGCTACTAGAATCCTTGGTATTTCCGGCTGCTCCCTTAAAGAATATTGAGCCCAAAAGAAAAATATCATGGAAGTGATATAAAGTAAAATACGGTCTTGTTGGGTGTAAAAAAAAACGGTATCAATAAAACCCAGTGCTTTTAAAAGCAGGATGGTAATAAGGGGATAAGCAATGGCATTAATGGTTACCATCAACAACACTCTTAATTTATAAGGCCCGCTAAACCCCGAAAAATAAGACGGATGTACGAATGCTAAAAACCAGCATACATAAAAAGGAATAAATAAAGGATGAAAAACTATCGAAATAACATGCGCAAAAAAACGCACAATAGCAGGCTGGTGGCTTCTGTCAGTTGGCTCCGCTTTGCCGGAAAAAGACAATTCACTATTCAACATTTGATGCTTTTTATTATCCCTGAGTCAGGAGAGTTTATAATTCTTTTCTTAACCTGGCTACAGGTACATTTAATTGTTCCCTGTATTTGGCAACTGTTCTTCTTGCGATATTGTAGCCTTTTTCCTGTAGTAATTCTGTTAAACGTTCATCGCTCAGCGGGCGCTTTTTGCTTTCGCCTTCTATCAGATCGCTCAGTATTTTTTTAACTTCCCTGGTGCTTACTTCTTCACCACTGTCTGTTTGTAAACTTTCACTAAAGAAAAACTTTAACCGGTAGGTTCCAAATTCTGTTTGTACAAATTTGCTGTTGGCAACACGGCTGATGGTGCTGATATCAAGATTGGTTTTTTCGGCAATGTCTTTTAAAATCATCGGCCTTAATTCTGTTTCATCGCCCGTTACAAAAAAATCATACTGGTAGGTCATAATAGCGTCCATCGAACTTAATAAAGTATGCTGCCGTTGCTTGATGGCATCTATAAACCATTTAGCCGCATCAATTTTTTGTTTGATAAACAATACGGCTTCCTTTTGCCTTTTATCTTTTTTTGTGCCTTTATCATAATCCTTCAGCATATCCCTGTATCCCTCGCTGATACGCAGATCCGGTGCATTTCTGCTGTTAAGGGTAAGCTCTAATTTGCCTGCATTGTTAATGATAAAGAAGTCGGGTATTACGTAACCTTCGCCCTTACTGCTTTCGCCAATATTGCCACCTGGTTTAGGATTTAGTTTTATAATCTGGTTAATGATTTCTCTTAACTGATCGTCCGTAATATTTAAACCACGTTGTATTTTTTCGTAGTGTTTTTTGGTAAATTCTTCAAAATATTTTTCTAATACCTTTA
>JAYUBR010000954.1:0-1175 GCA_043740775.1 Ferruginibacter sp.
CATCTTTTATAATCTCAGGATGCATTGGGCAGGTGTATTGAATCTTTTTTGGTGCAGCAGGAACTTTTTCTAAATTCATTCCGCATACCGGACAATTGCCAGGCTTATCATAAACCTTGTCACCTTCACAATGCATCGGGCAATAATATTTATCGTTGTTGGCCGATGCAGATTTATGAGTACACTGCTTACAAACTTCCTTTACTGCTTCCTTATTTTCTTCTGGAGATTTATTCACTAAATGCATTCCGCAAACAGGACAGTTACCGGGCTTGTCATAAATTTTATCACCCTCGCAATGCATTGGGCAATAATATTGACCGCCGGTATTTTCTGCAGCCGGATGAACATGGTTATGAAGAGATGATTGTTCCATATTTTTCTATTTATAAAACATGTAGTTCAGTATTAAATTATTTGCCTACCCAACACATGCTTTTTGTTACTAACTAAACTAAATTCTATTCAATCACCTGTTCAACCGAACCACAGTCCGGCATCTTGGTTCCCATGTAGGGGTTTTGAATGGCAACACTCTCATTTAACCAGTTAGCTCCTTTGCCTTTAAAAGCCATTGGGCAATGGTCATAATAGATTTTTTTACCAGCACCAAATGCTTTTACCAATTCATAAGTATGCGTTGATAATTCACCAAAATGCGTTCTTTCGGCATCCACATTTGCACTTGCTATAATCGCCTGTGCATGTTCTTTGATAGCACTGATGTGATTGTTGTATGCTCCCTTCTGGTCGGCAGGTAATAAGGAATTATCAAACTGGCTGATTACCTGCAATAACATAGTTGCACCATTTTTTGCTTCGGGGGCATCGTCATTTGTCAACGCATGTTTAACATGAAAATAGTGGCTTAATACTTCATTGATGTGAGCTGTTACATCTGCGTTCACATTGGCAAAGGATGCTTTGATAACCGGGGCATCCACTTTTTCTGTTGAAGTATTGTTAGCCGAATCCATCTTAGCCATCTGGTCACTATTCATAGTATCTTTTTTTTCTGAAGTTTTACTTCCACTGTTGCAGGCAGCAAGTGTTATGGCTGCTACTGCTAAAATTGCGATTACTAAATGTTTCATTTTTTTTGCTATTAATTTTTTATTTAAGATTTTGATTTAACTGTTTGTTTCTTTTCTACCATATCCATACCGCATTTAGGG
>JAYUBR010000955.1:0-1174 GCA_043740775.1 Ferruginibacter sp.
CAAGGCACAACCAAACCCTTTGCACCGGGCCGCAAAGGCACGGCTTTTATTATAAAGCATCATCAGCCAATTGTTGTTCCGGTAGTGATTAGTGGTTACTGGCGTGCCTTTAATAAAAAGGGTTTAAAATTTAAAAAGAAAGGCACCCTGCTGAGCGTTACTTTTAAAGCACCGCTAGAAATTGATTACAACGATACCAGCGAAAATATCCTTGCGCAAGTGATGGATAGCATTGAGCAAAGCAAACAATATATGCTGAAAGGAAGGCATCATTTAATGAGTTCACAGTAGCAAAAATCTTATGACGATTCTTTACCTGAAATGCCGTTTCTGCTGCTGCTTTTTATTAGCTTTCTTTTGTTTACAGCGGGCTTGCGGTCAAACAAGTTTTACCGGCAAAGTGATCAATGAAAAAGATGCTGCCGCCATACAAAATGCATCTGTATATTTTAATAATACCACCATTGCTACACAAACCAATCAACAGGGCGAATTTAAATTTGAAGCCATTCCTTTTTTAAATACAGAGCTGGTTATTTTTAGCCCGGGTTACGAATTAATTGTGTTTAAACCAACCACTGCACAACTGTTAGTAAAAAGGTTTGTTTTTAAATTGCATGTAAAAGAATTGCCGGAGTCACCAAAACAAAATCTTACCCCGGAATTGAAAAAAAATTACCTGAATGCTTTTTATCAGGGGTTTTTGGGCATCACAGAAGAGGCTGCTCACTGTGAAGTAAGTAACGGGAAAGATATTTATTTTACAGGCGATAAAACCAATGGTGGTTTCAGCGCTTTTGCCGATACAGCGCTTGTAATTATCAACAACCTGCTTGGATACAAAATATATTATAACCTGGTGCAGTTTTTTTACGATGGATTTAATGGCCGGTCATATTTTACTGGTTATTGCCGTTATGAAGAGCTGGGTGATGAAAAGCAATTTCGGCAAACCCGCAGCCACTGTTACTTTGGCAGCAGTCAGCATTTTTACCGTAGCCTTCTTGCACACCGGTTAAATGAACAGGGGTTCGGCGTTTTTATTAACAGCCCCGCAAAAGCGCCCGCAGGCAAAAATTCAAAGAAAAATGAGGGTGACGATAATTTTACCCCACTAACCGAACAACAAATATTATGGATTGACAGTAGCAATAATTTTTCCATTGGCATTAAA
>JAYUBR010000956.1:0-1172 GCA_043740775.1 Ferruginibacter sp.
AGCGGTGAGGTAATTGTTCGGGATGTGAGTACAATTGGAGAGTTTGATGGTGATAATGATGGAGGTAAAAAGAAGAAAGGAGGAAGTAATGGCGATGGCAAAGGAAATACATTTAGACCCGGTAATCAAAAGCAAAGAGACCCCGAAAAAACAAACCCAAAATATCCACCGGGGTTTTGGGAATGGTATCATAAACCGCAAAATACCAAAGACTATAAATTGCCTGGACAACCCGACCCGAATATTGATGAGGTATATCAAGATTGGTTAGACTTAAGTCGCCCAAAATTCAGTCCTCAGCTGATACCTGCAACACCATCACCTGCTCCAGCACCAATTATCACTCCAAAGCAAGTTGCAACAGGTGTAGGTATTGCTGCTGGTCTTTACATACTTTGGAAAGCAGTTGAATTTGTCGGAACTTTACCAGTATGTGGAGGGTGTGGGGTATTGTCACCATTATAGTTGTTTATAAAAAGAAATTTAATGAACGAAATATGAGTTGTGTTTTAAGTATTGCCGGAAAAAAACTAGATATAGATGACTTTATAATAAAAAGTAGGCTAAGGGGATTTGTAAAGAAGTATAAAGAGGAAAATGTAACCTCAAAGTCTAAACAAGGAAAGCAATACTCTTTTGTATCTGCTACCATCAGCGACGCTGATTTAAGTAATTTTGAAAAGCAAATATCTGATGTGATTGTATACTTAAAGAGAAATAGAAAAAAGCTGGCCTTTATTAGTAGTACAAAAGAAATCGAATATGCTACTATTAATTTCATGGTTGGTTTAAAATCAGTATCAAATAAATATTTTGCTCAATACATATATTTACCTAAAGAACTAACTATTTTATGTGGCAGTTTAAATATAGGAATAGAGGTTGCGATTGTTCGATAGTCTGAAATTGGCCGCCGTCTGGTCCCCCCGACCAACGGCAGATATAAAACAAAAATATTTTATAAATTCGCATGTTGACACAATATGCCGGCGATTGAGTTGATACAGCCCGTTGGTCGGGAGACCAGACGGGGGCGGCGTTGTAGAGGATTGAAGGAACACCAACGGCGGCGGGAGCATACAATACCATATCAACAATAGAATATGATGCATTGGGGCAATTAAAAAAGAAATTAATCGGCAGCAAAAAAGACCCTGCAACAAATAATTATT
>JAYUBR010000957.1:0-4161 GCA_043740775.1 Ferruginibacter sp.
CTGTTGATTTTCCTGAACAAATGCAGCAAAGGCAACCTTTCCAGTGATGGGTGCAATTAATAAATATTTTTTCTTCCAGTCATCTACCTGGCTTTTAAATGTATTCAATGCCTGTTGAAAAATTCCCTTCTGTTGCGCAATGGTATTTTCCAGTTCGGCTATTTCCTTTTGCTTTTCGTTTTGCTGGCTTTCGTTGTTAATTATTGAGGAGTTTATTTGAGGTATTGTTGATTGCTTATTGATCAGTTTGCTTTTTTCATTCCGGTATTCCAAAGCAGATATTACACTATCATCTTTTAAAAATTGATTGGCAGCAAATGTTTTTTGTGCCAGCCCAAGGTCTTGTTCTGTTAAACCTTTTTGTGCGGATAAATTATTATGCAAGCGCTTAATATTAGCAATATCGGTGGCGATCATATTTTTTTTACGGAGATAAAAACCGTTGGGCAGATTGTTTTTAAAAGTAAAATAAGACTGTGCAAATATTTGGTAAGCGCTTTGCAATTCGCCCAATTGAGTAAGTGGATTTTCAAAATACCGGTGTAATAATTCTGTTGTATTGTTATCAAGCAATTGTTGTATAGAATCAATATTTGATGACAGCTTTATTATTTCCTCATGATTAGCAGTAGATTCGATAAACCCTAAAATTTAATTTTTATTTACAGGCTCATTTTCTGCAACGTTCAATTTTACAAGCTTACCATTTACTAGAGTGATAACAGGTTTTGATGCATTGATGGAAGTTAATTTTGCAGGCGTGTTGATAATATCAGGGTATTTAACAAACCAGCTTATCATACCAATAAATAGCAGGAAGAAAAACAACAGCAATGTTCCCCGACGTACTATCATTGGTGGCTTTTTTGAAATAATATCTTCTATTTCATTTCCATGCTCTGCAAATGTATTTTTAATAAAAGGTGCAGCTTCTGCATCCTTATTGAATACATTGTTATTTTGTGGCATTTAAATTATATTTGTATGATAAATTATTATTTATGGCTTTTCAGGAATTAACTATTGATAAAAAAAAGTACATTCTTTTACCTGCCAAAGAATATGCAACCCTGCAACAGGATATTGCTGATTTAAAAAAAATTTTTAACCGTAGAAATGAGACAGGGGTAGAAGCGGGCCAATTTTTTAAATCTCTATCTGCAAAAAAAAGAATAGCAAAAAAATAGCAATGCGCTATATTGTAATAATTAAAGAATCTGCTCAAAAACAAATTGCTAAACTCCCCCAGGGTTATCACAATAAAGTTAAAAGGGTTATTCTTGGTTTGGAGGATGAACCCAGGCCTCATGGGTATAAAAAGCTTACCGGTTCTGTAAATATTTATAGGATAAGAGTGGGTATTTATAGAATTGTTTACGAAATAGTTAGTGACCAATTGTTGGTATATATATTTGATGTAGACCATAGAAAGGATGTTTATCGTTAATTTCCCAACTCTAATTGATTTTTAACCAGCTCGTAATACTTCCCTCTTTTTAAAGTAAGTTCTGCATGGGTGCCTTCTTCTGCAATGGCGCCATTTTCCATCACTACAATTTTATCAGCATTTTTTACTGTACTTAGGCGATGTGCCACTACTATGACAGTTTTATTTTTAAAAAACTGCTGCATATTTTCCAGTATTACTTTTTCGTTGTTAGCATCCAGAGAATTGGTGGCTTCATCAAAAAAAAGAAATTCGGGGTTTTTATAAACTGCCCTTGCAATGGATAGCCGTTGCTTTTGTTCACCGCTGATGCCATTGCCTTCGGCACCCAGTTTTGTATAAAACCCCAATGGCAATGTTTCTATAAAAGATAAGATATTAGCGGTTTTGCAGGCTTCTATTAATCGTTGTTCATCAATTTTATCATCATTTACTGTAATGTTTTTACGGATGTTGTCATTGAAAATAAAACTATCCTGCATTACGGCACCACTGATGCTTCGCCAAAACTTTGGGCTGATGGTTTTAATATTGGCGTTACCCAGGTAAATATCTCCTTTATAATTTTCATAAAAACGCAACAACAATTTTACCAACGTGGTTTTTCCACTACCGCTCATACCTACAATGGCAGTTACTTTCCCTGCTGGTATTGTTAAGTTAATGTCTCTTAGCACTGGCTCATTGCCTGCACCAGGATAAGTGAAGAAAGATTTTTTATTTGAATAGCGTGGTATTGTGGCAGATAATGATTAAACTGTTCATGAACGGGCTCTTCATCCTCTAATGAATGAATGTCCTTCAACCGTTCCAGCGATATTTTTGCATCCTGTGCCTGTTGTGTAAAGCCAATCAATTGCTCAATAGGGCTATTGAGTTGACCGATGATGTACTGTATTACCAGCATCATACCAAGAGTTAGTTTGCCCTCAATAACCAATTTAGCAACCACAAAAGTGATTAAAATATTTTTACCCTGGTTTATAAAAAAGGCGCCTACTTGCTGGTATTGGTTGAGCGATAAACTTTTAAAATGGAGTTTAAACAAACCAGCCTGTAACCCTTCCCATGCCCAGCGATAAGTGTTTTCGGCGTTGTTCAGTTTTATTTCCTGCATACCATACACCAGTTGCATGGTGGTATTGTTTTCTTTTGAGGCTATAGCAAAACGTTTATAATCCAATTGCCTGCGGTATCGCAAAAAAAATTGTATCCAGCCAAAATACAATACACTGCCCGCCACAAAAATTATAAATATGCCAAAGTTATAACCAAGCAATACAAAAGAAAAAAGAAAGATATTGATGATGGAGAAAAAAGTGTTGAGTGCTGTGCCTGTTAAAAAACTTTCAATGCGGTGATGATCGCCGATGCGCTGAATAATATCTCCCGGATGTTTGCTATCAAAAAACTGCATGGGTAGTTTTAACAGTTTGCTCCAAAACCCTGAGAGCAGTGAAATATTTATCCGTGTACTAACATGCAGCAATATCCGGCTGCGGATAAACTCAACTATTGTTTGCGAAAATAATAGCATCACTTGTGCTGCCAATACTATTTGTATAAAACTAATGTTCTGGGTGTTGATGCCCGTATCAACAATGCTTTGAGTGAGGTAAGGAAAAATCAATTGCAACATACTGCCAATTAAAAGCCCCAGCAATATTTGAAAAAAATATCCTTTATTTTCTTTTACATACCCAAATAAAAATTCCCATCCTACTTTCTTTTTTTCAGTTTGGCCATCATCATAAAAATCCATTTCCTTAAACTGTGGCGTGCTTTCCAATAACAGGGCAATACCAGCCCCCCCACCCCCCGAAGGGGGGATTGATGGAGGAGATTGTTGCGAAGACGGAGTAACAATGGTGCTTTGCCAATGCTGTAAAAATTCCTTTTGTGTGAGCGTTATCAACCCCTTTGCAGGATCGGCTATTATTAGTTTATTTTTTGAAGAACCCGGTGTTAATACTACAAAATGATATTGATCCCAATGAATGATTGCTGGCAATGGAGCATCAGTAATCAGTTGCTCAAAGTTTAGTTTGGCACCTACCGATTTTAACCCAATACTTTCCGCAGCATCTGCTAGTCCAAGCATCGAAACGCCTTGCTTACCATATTGAGATTTATTCCGCAAATATTCAAGTGGTATTGAACGTCCATAATATTTGGCCACCATGCGCAGGCAGGTTGGTCCACAGTCCATGGCATCTAATTGTTTATAAAGAGGAAAGGAGTTGTTCAAATTAGTAAAGAGTTTTGGAAATGGGTTTGATTGCTTTTTTTACAACCAATTTTTTTATTAAAGTAATGATAAGATTATTGTAAGTATCTAAATGATTTTGAATTACATCTTCTTCAGCATAAGAGCGCATTTCTAATAGAAGTTTATCAATTGATATTGGGCTGGATAAGTGATCTAAAATTAATTTTTCAAACTCGTCCAGGTCAAATAAAGAAAACCTGGTTTCAGAAATTTCCGGTACAAGTAAATTAAAAAAATGTCCTGATATTATTTCTAAATCCTGGTAATATTTAATACCCACACGCTTGCTTCTATTTACCAGGCCAGCCCAATCAAATTCAGATTCAATAATTCTTATTTCATCACATTTATAATAAACGTCTTAATAATTTGCTTTTAATGAAGTAAGAATATTGTTTGAGGTTTTAAATTTTTTAAAGAAATGTACTATACAATCGCTTTGCTC
>JAYUBR010000958.1:0-1169 GCA_043740775.1 Ferruginibacter sp.
CCTTTGGGAACACTGAATGTTACCCCATTAAGTGCGTGCACAGAACCGTAATTTTTACAAAGGTTTTCAACAGAAAGAATTGACATAAGTACTTGCTATTTAGGATTTGAAGATAGGGGATTTTATAACGGATGATTGTAGCAATTGGGATAAGTGGCAGTTACCGCTGGTGCTGCTGGTGCCATATGCTGGTAAAATTTCCAATAACAGCAATGCCGCTTCTGTTATATGCAAGCCTTGACAATTGCAGGTTATCAATATCTTCCTGCAACACTTTTCTGCTGAATGGATTCATGGTTCCGCCAGGTGCAAGTGGCGCTGCTACCGGGCTGTATTGAAACTCCGGGTCAACAATAGTACCTCTTGGGTACATAATGCCAGGCGTTCCTTTGCCACGGATATCCAGCATTTTCGGATGTTCCAGACCAATGGTATGGCCGTATTCATGCGCTGCCGTTGTTGAATTATTCAGCAGGTTATCTAATTTAAAATAACCGGTGTTGCTGCCTGCGCCATCTACAAAAGAAATATTACCAGAGGCAAATTCTTCTACCCTGAAATAATTGTTGCGTGGATTGGTATTTTCGAAAACCATTTCCGGTGTAAGCGATCTTGCCCAAATCCCTTCAATATCAAATACTACATTGTATACCACATTCTTTATGGTGGCTTTTCCTTTGGCTTCATTCCAGTGATCAGCAATATCTCTTGCAATAGCAATACTCAATGCATCGCTGGCAGCATCTCCGTAAAAAAATATTACGGAATGGATACAGAGCTGGCGGCTGGTTGTTTTTAATTCTATTTCTCCCATTTATAAAAAATATTTTTATTAAACAGTGGCCACGCTATTGTAAAATTGCGTGTTAGTTAAAGATCGGTTTGAGATTTCCTATATCCAATCAGAATAAGTCAACAATGAAAAAATTACATTTTTGACTGTCAGGGAAGTATCAATAAAAACTATTTTTTCAAGTACGGTAAGCTTATACGTATGTTGTGCAAAGGCTTGCGGCCTATAGTTTCTGTGGCGTAAGTTTTGTCTTATCAAGATATGCCTGGAATTGGTCAAAAGTCATCCCTTTAATGTCTTTTGAAATTTTGTTCTTGATTTCTCTAAAAGTTTTGACTGTGTCAAATTCTTTTATAATTTTATTCTTCGTTTTTAT
>JAYUBR010000959.1:0-1168 GCA_043740775.1 Ferruginibacter sp.
CGGTTTGGAGACAGCTTATCGCTTTATTATCGCTGGCCGAGTTATACTCGGTACGGTTTATTGTAAATCCACCCTGGCCATTTCCCTCCAAAATCAACATGCCCTGTGCATCGTTTCTCCCAGTCTGTACTTCGGGTGCAAAGGAGTTGCCAACACAAACTACATCTAAGTTTCCATCTGCATTAATATCGGTGCAATACATTCCATAAATGGGTGACAATTGGGCGTCTGTCGGCAATGGTTTCACAACAAATTTACCATTGCCTTTGTTTTCGATATAGACACTACTAAATGTTTCGCATTTTAGTACGTAAGCATCTTTTATTTCGTCTTCTAAAAACGCATCTTTAAACTTCGCTTCTGCATACGTTGCATAGTCTTTAAAACGGGCTTTCATTGCGGCCATTTGCATATTAATATCATCCCTGGCGTGAACAATGTATTCAGTTCCGTTTAGAAAATGGCAAAGTATGGGATCTATTCTTCCGTTTTTATCATAGTCTTTAGCATATACGGATACGGGGTTTGATGGTGATGCTTTCAGCCAGTTATTCAGCCCTTGGTTTCCTGCTATATAGTCCATATCCCCATCGTTGTCAAAATCGCCCGCCACAATACTGTTCCACCAACCTTTTGTATTTTCCAATGCAATGGCTGGCGTAGTATTTAATTTGCCTTTATCATTTTTAATAAAAGTAATGGGCATAAATTCTCCGGCGAGCATAATATCTATCCAGCCATCATTGTTGTAATCTGTCCACAATGCTGTAGTTACCATGCCCATCTGGCCTTGCTGGGGCAATTGATTACTGATGTCTGTAAACTTCGGCTTACCTGCTGTACCATCATTGCGCAACAGATAAGTTTTAGCCGGCAAAGGATACTCGCCGGGGCTTATTCTTCCGCAAATAAGTAAATCCAGATCACCATCTTTATCATAATCGGCCGCTGTAATGCTGGCACCGCTATTGGCAGTATTGGGCAATACATCCTGGGCCAGGGTAAAATTGCCTTTTCCATCGTTCAGGTAAAGCCTATCCTGGTAAATAGGATTTTCTTTTTTTTCAGCAGTGGTTCCTCCACTAACCACATATAAATCCAGGTCGTGGTCATTATCTGCATCAAAGAGTAATGCACCCATATCATCGGCATGTAACGATGGTGGTAG
>JAYUBR010000960.1:0-1166 GCA_043740775.1 Ferruginibacter sp.
TAAAAAACAATTTGATAATATTTTTATCAGATGATAATTATCAAAACAAATAATAAAGAAAACTATCGTTAATTTTCAAGTCTTATTTGAATACTTTAATAAAGTAATAATATGAAAATAAAATTTTTTATCGCAATGACGTTTATTTTTTTTACACAGCTTGTGAGTGTAAATCTATGGGGTCAGGCTTTGGGTCAAATGAAAGAACAGTATCGTCCGCAGATTCATTTTTCTCCGATGCAACATTGGATAAATGATCCTAACGGAATGGTATATTACAATGGTATTTATCATTTATTTTTTCAATACAATCCTTACAGTTCGGTTTGGGGCCCAATGCACTGGGGGCAGGCAACCAGTAAAGATTTAATTCACTGGAAGCAGCAGCCTATCGCAATTTATCCAGATAGCCTGGGTACCATTTTTTCTGGCAGCGCTGTAGTGGATAAAAATAATACAGCTGGCTTTGGTAAAAAAGGTCAGCAGCCATTGGTAGCTATTTTTACGCAACATGATACCGTTGGAGAAAAGGCCGGAAGAAATAATTTTCAAAACCAAAGTATTGCTTATAGTCTAAACGAGGGAAAAACATGGACAAAATATGCTGGTAATCCCGTAGTTAAAAATCCAGGGCTTAGAGATTTTCGTGATCCAAAAGTGATGTGGTATCAACCGTTGAAAAAATGGATTATGGCATTGTCTGCAAAAGATAACATCACATTTTATTCTTCTCCCGATTTAAAAAACTGGACGAGAGAAAGTGATTTTGGACAGGGTAGAGGTGCACATGGCGGGGGATGGGAATGTCCGGATTTGTTTATGTTGGATGATAATAATACGCAGCGCTGGGTGTTGGTGGTAAACCTCAATCCGGGAGGGCCCAATGGCGGATCTGGCACACAATATTTTATCGGAAACTTTGATGGTAAAACTTTTACCTCCAGTCAAAAAGAAACGAAGTGGTTAGATTATGGTCCGGATAATTATGCCGGCGTTACATGGAGCAATACCGGCAAAAGAAAAATATTTCTTGGCTGGATGAGTAATTGGATATATGCAAACCAGGTACCTACCACAATATGGAGAAATGCCATGACCATACCAAGAGAGTTAAAACTAAAACATGTTGGAGAAGATATTTTTCTTGCCTCCAAACCTGTAGCAGA
>JAYUBR010000961.1:0-4144 GCA_043740775.1 Ferruginibacter sp.
TTAATGCTGTTGGCAAAATTGATTCTACGGGTAATAAGGATGATGAGTCTGACTCTGCGGCATCAAATGAAAAAGATTCAAGTGTACTGAACGCCGGCATACCTTCCAAAATAAATCAGGATAGTGTAGATACAGGCAAAACTGCTACAACTGTGTCTGAGGAAAGCACCACCGAGCCAATTGGTACCGACATCATAACATTGATTTTAAAAAACTCCATTGAAGGTCCATTGCAAAAAAATACTGCATCATTTCTATGGTTAGTAATTGGCCTGTTTTCGACAGGAAGCATTTTTTTCTCATTTGCTAAATATCTATCTAAACCTCCAGGCCTAAGTAATAACAATATTTTTAAAAGATCCCTTTCTTCTAAAGGAATTATCGGAGTTGTAGTGGGCTTAGGTTTAATCGGTTTTTATTGTGTACAGTATTGGTATCCTTTTTTACTCGCCGATTTAATAAAGCTGGTCGATCCTTTGAGTTATAGCCTCAGCGGATACGGTGCAGACGATGGCTTTTTATATGGAACCATTTACAGTTTTGCTGTATTGCTCTTGGGTATTAAAATGTTTCTTAAATACCGCCACAGCATGTATCAAAAAATCAGAACAATATCGGTTACGTTCTTTCAATTAAGTTTTGCCTTTATTATTCCCGAAATATTGAGAGCGCTTAAAAAGCCTCCAGTAGATCTTAAAAATATCTGGCCATTGGACTATTCCTTTTTCTGGAATAATAATATTTCAGAATTAATAACTAATGGAAAACTGGGCTTTTTTATGTTGGTATGGGGAATTGTATTACTAATTATAATTGTACCATTGTTCACTTATTTTTTTGGTAAACGATGGTATTGCAGTTGGGTTTGTGGTTGTGGTGGGCTTGCAGAAACTGCAGGAGATCCGTTCCGTCATTTATCCAGTAAGAAATTAATTGCGTGGAAAATTGAACGGATATTAATTTACAGTGTGCTCGTTGTAATTACTTTAATTACTGCAATTACTTTAATAAACTATTTTAGCAATGGCAGGCTATTAGGTGCGGCAACTGAAATAGTGCAGGAATGGTATGGATTTCTTATCGGGTCGGTATTTGCAGGTGTTATTGGCACAGGTTTATATCCAATTATGGGCAGCAGGGTTTGGTGCAGGTTCGGATGCCCTTTGTCAGCAATATTTGGAATCATTCAAAGATTTAAAAGCCGTTTCAGGATCACCACTAACGGTGGCCAGTGTATAAGTTGCGGCAACTGTTCTACCTATTGCGAAATGGGAATTGACGTAAGATCCTATGCTCAAAAAGGCCAGAATATCGTTAGGGCTTCTTGCGTAGGTTGCGGTATCTGTGCAGAAGTATGTCCAAGAGGGGTGCTTAAACTGGAAAACGGTAATGTTTCAGAACGGATCAACAATGACCCAATACTTATTGGCAATAACAGCATTAAAGTAAAATTATAATAGTCAAAATTTGCAGAACAAAATCGTGGTTATTATACCTGCTTATAATGAGGAGGGCTCAATCGTAAAAGTAATTCAGGATTTACCGGCTAACCTAATTATTGAAATTATTGTAGTAGATAATAATTCAACAGACAACACTTCTGATAAAGCTAAACACGCTGGTGCAACGGTTTTATTCCAGGAATTGAAAGGTTACGGCAACGCCTGCTTAATGGGCATTGAATACCTTAAAAAAATGAAAACGCCTCCGTCAATTGTAGTTTTCATTGATGGAGATTATTCTGACTATCCGGAACAATTGCCTGTTTTAATCAACCCAATTATTGATGAAGATTATGATATGGTTATTGGATCAAGAAATTTGGGTGTGAAAGCCAAAGGTTCCATGACTCCGCAACAGGTATTCGGTAATAAACTGGCTACCACATTGATGAAGTGGTTGTACAAAACCAATTATACCGACCTCGGCCCATTCAGGGCCATTAAATACAGTTCGCTGATTGCGCTGCATATGGAGGATAAAAATTATGGATGGACAGTTGAAATGCAACTGAAGGTGGCAAAATTAAAAATGAAAACTTGTGAGGTTGCTGTGAATTACAGGAACAGGATCGGCATTTCAAAAGTGAGTGGAACAGTCAGAGGAACACTGGGGGCGGGATACAAAATCATTACAACTATTTTCAGATATATTTAAAATGCCAGCTACTCAGCATTATAGAAAATTTGCTTTACCGGTGATAACTGCCCTGACAGTGCTTTTATACCTGGTGCTTTTATATCTTATTCCAAGAAGTAATTTTTTTGCAACTTACCTGTCTTTCCTTCTATTATTTGCATCTTATTTCTATATCGTAAAAGATGTGCAATTATTTTCTTTTAAGTTTTGTATTGCATTAGCGGTCCTTTTGCGGTTATTTGCAGTATTCAGCTTGCCGGCATTATCAGATGATTATTTCAGGTTTATATGGGATGGTAAAATGTTTTTGCATCATGTCAACCCGTTTTCTTTTACGCCAAAGGAATATTTATCTACACATACCGATAGTCAGTTACAGTTCCTGTATAATAACCTGATACCTGAATCGCAGGAGTCCTATACTATTTATCCTGCAGTACTTCAATACATTTTTGCGATAGCTGCAAAGTTGTTTCCGGGTAATACTTATGGAGCAGCAATAATTATGAAGCTGTTTATTTTTTTTGCTGAATGTTTTACATTGTACGGTTTATTGCTGCTTTCCAAACTGAAGAATATTTCATCAAGAAATATGTTATGGTATGCGCTAAACCCAATGGTTATAATAGAACTTACCGGGAATGTTCACTTTGAAGCATTGATGATTTGCTTTTTGGTTTTTACTTTTTACTTTTTGGAAAAAAATAAAACTGTTTTATCGGCTTTGTTCTGGGCATTGGCTATCTGTTCTAAAATATTACCGGTTATGCTTGCCCCATTGTTTTTAATGTACCTCGGCTTTTGGCGTTTTTTTAAAACCGGATTGCTTACCGTTACATTTGCAGCAACCCTTTTTATCCCGCTTATCAATCATCAGTTGCTGTCTCATTTGGGTAACAGTGTGGGCAAGTATTATAACCTCTTTGAATTCAATGGGAGTTTTTACTACCTGTTTGTAGGGATCAGCGAACTATTTTCTGATAATGATTATTCCGCACAGATTGCATCCATTTTGGGAACAATTGCGTTTTTGGTTATTCTGTTCATTTCGTTTGTTAAGTTTAAAAAAGAATTGCTTTTCGAAAAGGCGCTCTGGATATTTTTTATTTACTTTTTAAGTGCTGCGATGGTACATCCATGGTATATCACCACGCTTGTTGCGGTGAGTGTATTCAGTAAATTTAAGTTTCCTGTTGTTTTTTCATTACTTATTCTATTGTCTTATTTCCCCTATTGGTTAAAAGTATATGATGAAAATATATGGGTAATACTATTGGAATATTCTTTAATGCTGTTGTTTGTTGTAACTGAGTTAATGAAGAATAAAAAGAAAATGAAAGGGCTTATGATCATAGAAGTCGATAAACTAAACGAATCGTCATGTTGATGCATTTGAATAAATATTGAATAAGGTCAGGATTATTTGTCAGGATTTAGGTTATATGTCGACCAATTAATTGTATAAAATATTAATGATACTAAAATCAACAAAATGAATCCAAAATTTCAATAAGCTTTAGTAAGCGGCCTTGCCGGGAACAGCTGCAATTACAATGGTAATGTTTATAGCTCCTTATATAGGGCTGTCCAAAATGAACCCGTCAGGAATGATGAAACCAGATTGTAGTATGATGCTGATGATGCTTGGAAGTATTATCGGGCATATTGTTTATGGAATTGTAACCGTTTCTTTAATTAATGAACCTGTATCAAAATAATATTTTAAACCTTCAACCTTTTTTATGAAAAAAATATATGTACTTCTCTTTCCATTCATCATGTTTGAACAATATGCAACAGCACAACTCGACAGTAACAGTGTGCCTGTAAGAATCAGCTATATTGATGCTGCATCAGAAAACACTTCCAATAAATTGCATTGGAAAACTGCCTGCTTCCTGAGTTATGCAAATTTTGAAATTCAGCGTTCGTACGATGCGGTAAATTACAATACTATAAATACATTTTCGGCAGACCAATTGCGTTGCCTGCAGCCTTTCGATTA
>JAYUBR010000962.1:0-4144 GCA_043740775.1 Ferruginibacter sp.
CATTTATGAAAGCAATTAAATTTTTTACAACCCTATGCTTCGTACTGGGTTTCATCAATTTTGCCGCCGCACAAACATCTGCGAGCGATATGGTGAAAGAATGGGAACGGGCCAAAGCCTACACCAGGGAATACCTGGATACCATGCCAGCAGCCAGTTACGGCTTAAAGCCTACGCCCGAGATGCGTTCGTTTGCAGAACAAATGCTGCATTTAACCGACGCCAATTATGCTTTTGCTTCTGCCGTTACCGGCGAAAAAAGTCCTGTCGGTATGGGAGAATCAGAAAAGATCACTGATAAATCAAAAGAAAACGTAACGAAACTGGTAATGGCGGGTTATGATTTTCTAATCAACGGCATCAAAAAAATAACTCCTGCCCAGCTAAGTGAAAGTGTAAAAATGTTTGGAAGGTTTGACATGACGAAAGGAATGGCGCTTGCTAAATGTTTTGAACACCAAACGCACCACAGAGGACAGACGACGGTTTACATTCGTTTGGCTGGTGCAAAACCACCACAGGAGAAGTTGTTTTAAATTGAGGTTGCGCCTGATCGGATTTTTTTGAACTATGTAACAGATTTCCGAAGTTTTAAAAACTTCGGAAATCTTCCCCGAAGCAGCTCAAAAAAAACAACGCTTGAATATTGCTTAATGAAGTGAGTCAGATAACTTTAAGCTGATTTTTTTTACGGATTAAATTGCCAGAAATCTTTAACCCCATTACTACTAGAATCAGCGCCAGTTCCCAGGTAGCCTTTTGTACCAACCGATATTAAAACCGGGAAAGACCTTGGCCCACCGGGAAATTGCGGTTGTAGTAACCAGCTATCATTTGTTGAATTATATTTCCAAAAATCCCCGAACATCCTACCAATTACATTTCCAAATCCCGCATAGGCTGAGCCGTTCACAGCAACACCCATACCTCCTTGTCTACCTTCACCCGGAAAATCATTCTTTCGGGTCCAGGTATTGGCCACTGGATCAAACTGCCAGACTTCCTTACTAAAGACACCTGCATTGTTACCGCCCAAACCAACATACCCCTTTCCTTCTATAGCAAAGGCAAGACATTCCATGGTCACCGAGCCCGGGAAATCTGCCTTTCTGGTCCAGCTATCCGAAGATGGATCGTATTGCCAAAAATCTTTCAGCGATGACCCAGATCCGCTGGCACCGCCTGTACCTCCCAAACCTACATAAGCTTTATCAGCGATTGTGAATGCTATTCCGTATTCCCTTGGAACCGAAGGCATATCTGTTTTTTGCGTCCAGGTATTTATGGCGGGGTCATACTCCCACAGATCTTTATGTTCCGCAGCAGGATCTGGGTTGCTATAAATAAAACCTGTTCCCACGTAACCTTTTCCTGCAACAGAAAATCCAACCGCCATTTGTCTTGGTCCACCTGGGAAATCCGCCTTACGTACCCAGGCATTGGTTGTAGCGTCCTATTCCCATAAGTCCTTTGCGATTACGCCCTGGAATGGCGTGTTACCGGTTAAAAGATATCCCTTATTCCCAACAGCAAATCCACTGGCAAAAATTCTGAGACCGCCGGCAAAATCTACTTTTTGAACCCAGGAAGGCTGGAGTAATTTAAAATCATGGTCACTGGTAGCCGTGTAGGTTTTTAATGCCAGAGTGATTTTTCCGGTGGTAGTACCTGCCGGCACCGTTACTTTAATTTCAGTATTTGTTGCACTACTTACCGCAGCCTGAACACCATTGAATTTTACCACATCCTGCACTATATCCGCACTAAAATTGGTTCCGGTAATGGTAACAACAGAACTTACATATCCTGAATCAGGTGAGAAGTTTTTAATTACAGGTGAATTATCCAAAGGTGGAGGCGTAACGGATTGTCCCGAATTATTTTTTGAACAAGAGACAACAGCAAAAAAACAAATTCCGATGAGTACAAAATACTTGTAAGGTATGGACATATAAATGGTTTGGGTTTATGAGTTGACTTATAAATATGCAGAACCAGTAAGGCTGTGACAACAAAACATCTGTTTTACAAGTTGAAATTATTTTCACATTTTTTAGCCATTACTAAGGTCTCTTCAATTTTCATTTTGGCAAACTATTAAAAAAGACAACAGTTCAAATATATGACTAAACAAAATGAAGAAAATATTAATATTTGAGGATATCTTTTCTAACAAATAATTCCAGCACCATATGTGCCACTATCACCTTAGAATCTGTACACATTAGCGAGTGATTTGCATATTCTCGCCAACGGTCTAAGCGTTCACTAGCACGCCAATGGCAAGTGCATTGCAAAAGTTAAAAATTACCCAGATTGATTTTACGCACAAGGCCCAGGTACCGGAAATTGAGTGTTACGACAATTGGGTTAAAGGCTGGGATCAATATATGAAAGAAAGTTTATTGAAATTATTGACTGAAAATAAGGGGCTTCCTGATTAATAACAATTTCCAGATCAACAAACCAATAATACCAAAAATCCGGGTTTACAAAGGGCCACACGTGAGGTGTGCCCGGTATTCAGCAAGAGCTTTGCCATTTATTTTTTGTGGTATCCTGATTTTTAAATTTTTCTTTTTTACTTATATTAACTGTGTAAGTAACCTTGGAAAACCTGTTTAATGTTTTCAACATTTTTTTTACTACAATAAATAATTGTACAAAAAATTATGACAAAATCAATTCAACTCCCGGATAAGGAACAGGTAACCGCACACATTCAAAAACTGGAGCCTGGCTTAGGCAAAATAATCAAAACCCTGCGGCAAAAAATTTTAAGCACCGATAAGGAAATAGGTGAAAGAATAAAGTGGGACAATCCCAGTTTTTATTACACCGGCGAAATGAAGCCTTTTGATCCCAAAGAATACAAAAGGCAGATCATCTTGTTCAATTTGTTCAAAGGCCGCATCCTGCTGGTTTTTCCCAGCGGCGCAAAAATAAATGACGCAACCGGAATGCTGGAAGGTGATTATAAAGATGGTCCCGGCTGCTTATTTTTAAATACTTAAAAGATGTAAAGGAAAAAGTAAAAGCACTGCAGCAGGTTATAAAAAAATGGTTGGGGATGGTTGGGGATGGTTGATAAATAATCTCACCTCCTCCTCTACGCAAGTCTTAAAATTCCGTCAGTAAAGCAATAATTATTTGATAGAATACTTATATTTATACCGCTCAAACAATTGGTTTTGTTTGTTATCTAAATTAATTTCTCGGCCTTGTATAAATGCCTGTGTAACCTTGCTGCTCTTCATATCCAGCAGGTCGCCTTCGCTGATAACGATGTTGGCATCCTTGCCTGTTTCCAATGAACCGGTTATGTTATCAATGCCTAAAATTTTTGCTGCATTTAAAGTAATGGAAGTTAATGCCTGTTCTTTGGTTAAGCCATAAGCTGCCATAGTACCTGCCTGGAAAGGAAGGTTGCGCTGGCGCCAGAAGCCATCTCCACCATCCTGGCAAATAGTAAATAAAATGTCTGCCTTTTGCAAAGCGGCCCCGGTTTTATAAGGCTGGTCTACATCGTCATCATCCGTGGTGGGTAAACTATGTGGCTGCGATAAAATAACCGCCACATTATTTTGCTTCAGCATATCGGTCATCAGCCAGCTATCGCCTGCGCCTACCAATACCAGTTTAAATTCAAATTCTTTGGCCATGTCTATCGCCATCATCATTTCTTTAACCAGGTCGCAGTGTACAAAAAATGTTTTTGTTTTATTGAACAGTCCCTGCACCGCTTCTAGTTTTAAATTTACCTGCTCATGGTTTGTTTCGCCATGATAAGCCTTTGCTTCGCGGAAGAAAGCACGGATGTTTTCTATTTTTTCCAGGCTCTGTTTTACCCGATCTTCTTCTGCACCCGGCCTGCGAAACTGCGCAGGTACATTGATGAGGGAAGGCATGTTAAAATGAATACCATTGTCAGTTTTATACGCAGCATCTTCCCAGTTCCAGGCATCTAACTGCACTACAGAAGAAGTACCGCTGATGGTACCGCCCTGTGGAACGATGTTGGCCAGCAATACACCATTACTCCGCACAGTGTTAATCACTTTACTATCGGTATTGTAAGCAACCAAACTGCGTATACTCGGGTTGATATCGCCTAGCTCATCATAATCTGAAGTGGACCGAACGG
>JAYUBR010000963.1:0-1161 GCA_043740775.1 Ferruginibacter sp.
AATAAAGAGCGCATACTCCAAGCCGTAAGAGCCGAGGCCCGGTCTTCGACCCGCCGAACGAATATTAAAAATTATCCTTATTTTCCGGGTATGAAAAAAATTTACTCAGAAAACTGGCCACAGTTTTTCGCCGTTGTTGGTGCCACAAACCATTAAAGAGCGCATACCCCACCCCGTAAGAGCCGAGGCCCGGTCTTCGACCCGCCGAACGAATATAAAAAATTATCCTTATTTTCCGGGTATGAAAAAAGTTTACTCAGAAAACTGGCCACAGTTTTTTACTGCTACTATTCAAGGCTGGAAACAACTTTTAAAAGATGACAGATACAAAGATGTAATAATCAGCAGCCTTAAATTTTTAAAAGAAAATAAAAAAGTAAAAATCAATGCATTTATTGTTATGAGTAATCATATTCACCTTATATGGCAAGCCTTACCTGGTAATACATTAGAAGAGGTGCAAACAGCTTTTAAAAAATATACATCACAACAGTTTATAAAACTTTTGGAAGAAGATAAAAAGCTGGCACTTTATGAAGTAAATGCTGCGGACAGAAAACATCATTTTTGGAAGCGTAATTCATTGGGTACAGAATTATTTACCAGGGAAGTATTTCTTCAGAAACTAAATTATATTCATTACAATCCTGTTTATGCCGCACTTTGCAATTTACCGGAAGAATATAAATATTCATCCGCACAATTTTACGAAAAGGCAATTGATAACTTCAATATTTTAGAACACTATGATGAGTAGCTTTGGGCATGCAATAGCAGCAGGTCTGGAGACCACGCTGCGGCGGTTCGTAAGAGATAAGAAAATTTGTTAAGTTTGGGCGACCAACGAGGGCGAAAAAACGTAGATTTTACCCTACAAATCGGAGATGGGATAAATCCTGCATCAGCATACGATGCCAATGGCAATATCCTGCAGATGCAGCAATGGGGATTAAATATCAACCAAAGTGTGCAGATAGATAACCTGAAATACACATACATAACAAATACGAATAAACTAAAAAGTGTCACAGATTTTAGCAATGATGCGGTCTCAAAACTGGGGGATTTTAAAACCAATGCCACACACCCGCAGGCAGCCACAAAAACGGGCTTAACAGCAGGCAGTACCCAGGCACAATTCGATGCAATAACGGATTATAC
>JAYUBR010000964.1:0-4131 GCA_043740775.1 Ferruginibacter sp.
AACCCGGCTTTCTATCCGGTTGATTATTTCAACTGTAGTTTCTATACCCACATCTGCTGCTACCAATGCCTCTTCAAGATTGTCCAATACTTCTTCATCTACGGTACTTTTACCTGCAATGGCCTTGCTTATTTTGCTAAAAAAACCTTCCCTGGTTTTTTGCAAGCCCTGGTCTAATGTTTCCTGCTGCTGTTTTTTGCCGAAGATTTTATCAAAAAGTCCCATGCATGTAATCTCCCGAAAGAGAATTTTATTTGTTGATCATTATAAAATAAAACTACCGGAATCCCTGGTGGATTTGGGTAAAATTAAGAAAGCTGTTCCGATATGAACCAGAACAGCTTGAATATATTAATCCAAAAGAATTTTAATTATTGACCCAGGTATTCCTTGATCTTGTCTTTGTGTACGATTGACTCTTTAAAAGTATAAGCACCGCTTTTAGGACTACGTACGGCACGTATTACTTTTGTCCAGTTTTTAGCATCTGATGCTGCTTTCTGGTCCTTGGTTTTAATCGCTGTTTTAGCTGCTTTTGCCATTGCTATTTAATTTGAAAATTTGAAAATTTAAAAATTTGAAAATGTATGAACCTATTCCACAATTCCATTTTCACATTTCGTATTTGCACATTGAGAAATTACTTGATTTCCTTATGTACCGTTACTTTCTTTAAAATCGGGTTGAATTTTTTCAACTCCAAACGCTCAGGCGTATTTTTTTTGTTCTTTTTTGTAATGTAGCGGCTGGTACCTGGTTTGCCACTGGCTTTATGCTCAGTGCATTCCAAAATAACCTGAACCCTGTTACCTTTCTTTGCCATTGTAATTTAATTTGATAATGTGATAATATGCTAATGTGCTAATTTCATCTATTTAAAAGTGCATTTACTTTGAACAGCAACCTCAATAGCACATTATCGAATTAGCTAATCAGCTAATTAATTTATATTTTTTCGCCCGCTGCCCTTAATTGTTTAACAACTGAAAACAGACCATTTTTGTTGATTGTTCTGATAGCTTCGGAAGAAACTTTCAGGGTCACCCACTTATCTTCTTCAGCTAAAAAGTAACGCTTGGTTTGCAAATTGGGCAAAAACCTGCGCTTGGTTTTTATGTTTGAATGCGACACTTTATTACCCGTCATAGGCTTCTTACCTGTTACCTGACATACTCTAGCCATTGTACTAATTTTTTGGACGGCGAAGGTAGGGAAGATTTTTGATTTTTGACGGATGAAGATTGTTTTTTTTTAATTGCCCGTTGCAATTAATTTATTTCCATTTAAAAAACACTTTTTATTGCGCCACAATTCTTCTGCTGGTGTACCAAAGCCGCCCCATTTGCAAAATAACTGCCAGCAAAATTAACCCAACACCGATATAAAAATGCCCCGTGAAAGATTTATTTTCATGAAAGAATATAAAAGCCAGGATAATGCCATACACTGGCTCCAAATTATAGGTAAGGTTGGCCGTGAAGGGTGAAATTTTTTTTAAGGCATTTAATTGCAGATCGAAACATAGCACCGTACACAGCCAGGCCAGCACCAGCAGCCAAAGCCAATCTGAAGTTGTAGGCACATAATAAGCCGCCGGAAACCTCATTAAATAAAAAGGGACAAACAGGCATAAAAATAAAAATCCGCCACCCAGCTCGTATAAAGTAAGCGTAGCAGGATTAAAACGCACTAATAGCTTTTTATTAAAAACGGGAAACAGGGAACTTCCTATAGCTGACACTATACCAAAAATAATCCCTACTTTAAATTGAGGATAAAAATCGAAAATGATATAAATACCCGCAATGGCCAGCATACCCAGCAAAACTTCCCTGACATTTATTTTTCTTTTAAAAATAAGCGGCTCAAAAAAAGCGGTAAAGAAACCGGTACCTGATAAACAAACCAATGCAACAGAAACATTGGCATATTTTATACTTCCGTAAAACGTTACCCAATGCAGGGCAACCACCAAACCTACCCCGCCGATTTTCAGGGCATCCCTCAAAGAAAGGCGTTGCAGTTGTTTTCTAAAAAATAAAATGAGGCCCAGGGTAAGTACTGTTATCAATAGGCGATACCAAACAAGCAGTCCTTCGTTTAAACCGATCAGTTTGCCCAGAATAGCTGTAAAACCTGCTAAAAAAACGGCAATATGCAACTGAACAAAAGCTTTTTTCATTCGGAGACAAAGATATGGTTTGTGGTGTAGCAACAGGCCAAGGCCTATTACTACCGGATTACAAAATCTAAAGACAACCTCAAATTGAAAGGGTACAAAAAAGGTATAAAGTAAAAGAGGGCGACGCAACAATGTTCGTCAAAGCTTCTAAGCACGGACCAAAATTATTGTTGAACCTTACCACTAATTATATTGGGCAGATAAAGGAATTATTTACCTTCGCAGCCACATGACGGAAAAAATTTTAATACTCGATTTTGGTTCTCAATACACACAGTTAATTGCAAGGGCTGTAAGAGAGGCAAATGTTTATTGCGAAATAACTCCTTATAACAAGAACACTGCATTTGGCCCTGAATTAAAAGGCGTGATCCTGTCGGGTTCGCCTTTTTCAGTAAATGAAGACAATGCACCTGTGGTGGATATTGCCGCCATAGCTGCCAGGTTACCCGTACTGGGCGTGTGTTATGGCGCACAACTTACCGCCAAACTATTTGGGGGTAAGGTAGAAAAAAGCGACAAAAGAGAATATGGCCGGGCAAGGCTGGAAATTTTGAAAGACGATATTTTATTAAAAAATGTGTTGCCCAACAGCCAGGTGTGGATGAGCCATAGCGATACCGTGAAAGAACTTCCCGAAGGATTTGACATTTTGGGCACTACGGAAAGTATTCCCGTGGCTGCATTTGTACGTAGCAGCGCCGGGTGCCCTTTATACGGCCTGCAGTTTCATCCGGAAGTTTACCATAGCACGGAAGGCAAAACCATTCTTAAAAATTTTCTGGTTGATATTTGTGGGTGCTCGCAAGACTGGACACCTGCGCACTTTATCAGTGATACTGTGGCTGCATTAAAAGAAAAGATTGGCGATAAAAGAGTGATCATGGCTATGAGTGGCGGAGTTGACAGTACCGTGGCTGCCACCTTGATTCACAAAGCCATTGGTAAAAATTTATTTGGCATTTTTGTAGACAACGGAGTGCTGCGCAAAAATGAATTTGAAGAGGTATTGGTAATGTATGAACAACTTGGCCTGAATGTAAAAGGCGTAGATGCCAAAGAACATTTTTATACAAAACTGGCTGGCAAAACAGACCCCGAAGAAAAAAGAAAAATCATCGGCGGGGGGTTCATAGAAATATTTGATCAGGAAGCCAAACGTATTGAAAATATTGATTTTTTAGGCCAGGGTACCATTTACCCGGATGTGATAGAATCTGCGGCTGTACATGGTCCTTCGATGACCATTAAATCGCACCACAACGTTGGTGGCTTGCCTGCCACGATGAAGTTGTCGCTGGTAGAGCCATTAAGGTCGCTGTTTAAAGATGAAGTAAGAAAAGTAGGCGTCGAGCTGGGGCTGCCCCACGATATGTTGTTCCGCCATCCCTTTCCTGGCCCGGGTTTGGGTATCCGTATTTTAGGAGATGTTACGGAAGAAAAGGTACGGTTATTGCAAGATGCTGATGCAATTTATACCAATGGATTAAAAAAAGCAAATCTCTACGCCAGTGTTTGGCAGGCAGGTACTATTTTGTTACCAGTAAAAAGTGTGGGTGTAATGGGCGATGAGAGAACCTATGAATTTACGATAGCGTTACGGGCAGTTACTTCCGTAGATGGTATGACGGCAGATTGGGCACATTTACCTTATGAATTTTTAGCGGATATCTCCAATGAAATCATCAATAATGTGAAAGGAATTAACCGGGTGGTGTATGATATCAGCAGTAAGCCTCCGGCAACCATTGAGTGGGAATGATACAGTTATGTCGGATGTCGGATTTATGATGCCGGGTTTCTTTAAATTCGAATGATTTACAGTAATCAATATAACCAACAAAACGGAAGAAATCAGACACCCAACATAAAGAACATTGGACACTAAAGCGAATGATATGAAAAAAGACGAGGTAAAAAAACCAGGGATTGGTATTAGAGTAATACTC
>JAYUBR010000965.1:0-1160 GCA_043740775.1 Ferruginibacter sp.
AGTCTTATGGACCACAAATATTTATCAATGCGGAGTTTTTCTTTTTCCATGGTACAAAATTAAGTGCTTTGTTTGTTTCACGCAAAGCGTTTAACCACGCAGACAGGAAGGCACAAAGTTACACCAAGGCTTTGTGCTACTTTGTGTTTTTGTGACTTAGTGGTTAGCTTAAGTTGAAATAGATTCAAGGCAAGGCTCACTATCTTTTTTAACCAAAAATACCCGACGGGCAATCTTATTAAGTTAATGTTTGCAATTTAATTGCACAGCCCTTTAGGGCCGTGATAAAAGAATTTATTATCCTTTCCGGGCTTTAGCCCAAAGAGTATTTGGGCTAAAGCCCGGGTTTTTATTGTTAAATTGTTACCCTGCCCTAAAGGGCAGGGCAATGAAATCATTAACTTAATGACATTGCCGAAGGCACAAAGTTACACTAAGGCTTTGTGCTACTTTGTGTTTTTGTGGCTTAGTGGTTAGGTTTATCTTAATTTAGTTTTCTAAAAAATATCCAGCTATGTATTTTAAAAGAAATTTTTACAGCCTGCTGTTCATTGTTGTGCTGATGGTGCAGTGCGTGAATGCACAGTATAAAACGGTAATGCAGTTTACGCCTGATGGCAACAGTTATTACGAAAAACAAAAAGACGGCGTTGCCAAAGTGGATATCAAAACAGGCCAGTCAACTTTGGTTGTAACCGCCGCCCAGTTAAAACCCGCAGGTGTACCCGCTTTACTGATTGCCTCCTTTGCATTTAGTGCAGATAACAGCAAGCTGATGGTGTTTACCAATACTGCAAAAGTGTGGCGCTACAATACCCGTGGCGATTACTGGGTGCTTGATATTGCCGCCAATAAATTAACGCAATTGGGCAAAGACAAACCAGCGCAAACTTTAATGTACGCTAAGTTTTCGCCCGATGGCAAAAAGGCTGGCTATGTAAGCGAACACAATGTGTTTACAGAAGACATTGCAACCGGAAAAATAATACCGTTAACTACCGATGGTACCCGTAAATTAATCAATGGTACATTCGACTGGGTATATGAAGAAGAGTTTGGCTGCAGGGATGGATGGCGCTGGAGCCCTGACGGAAAAAACATTGCCTTCTGGCAGGTGGATGCCAACCAGATAAGAGATTATTTTATGCTCAATACCACCG
>JAYUBR010000966.1:0-1160 GCA_043740775.1 Ferruginibacter sp.
AGATTTCCTGTTATAATACTTCGCAGTTGTTTTTTTCAAAAAAATCCGATGTGTACAAAGTTGATTATATTTGTGTATAATAAATTTATTTGTATGAGAACGAATATTGATATTGATGATAATTTAATGGATAAAGCATTAAAGTATTCAGATCATAAAACAAAAAAAGATATTTTAAATACTGCATTGGAAATGTATGTAAACTACCAATTAAGGTTAAAAATGATGTCACTCCAGGGTAAAGTTAAGTGGACCGGCAATTTGGATAAAATGAGGAGGAATGGATAAGCTTGTTGTAGATAGTTCAGTTTGGATTGATTTTTTTAATAAAAAAACTTCTCCGCAGATTGAAAAAATAAAAGAATTTATTCTTGCTGATTTTACAGAGAGCAGAATTTTAATATTACCCGTTATTTTACAGGAAGTGTTGCAGGGAATACAGGATGATAAAGCTTACAGTATTATAAAAGAAACAATCCAGGGATTTAATTATCCTCAATTTGAAATATACCACACAGCCATTAAAGCAGCAGACCTCTTTAGATTTTTAAGGAAAAAAGGTATTACCATCAGGAAAGCAAATGATTGCCTGATTGCAGCCATCTGTATAGAAATGGATTTAAAACTAATGCACAATGATAAAGATTTTGATAACATTGCAAAATATACTTCACTTAAAATTTATAAATAAAAAGAATGACTAAAATAAAAGTAGTAAATCCCGTGGTAGAACTGGACGGCGATGAAATGACAAGAATTATCTGGAAATTTATTAAAGACAAATTGATACTGCCGTATATAGAAGTTCCGATACAATATTTTGACCTGGGAATGGAATACCGGGATGAAACAAATGACCAGGTAACCATTGATGCAGCCAATGCCATTAAAGCCTGCGGCGTGGGTATTAAATGCGCCACCATTACGCCTGATGAAGCCAGGGTAAAAGAATTTAACCTGAAGCAAATGTGGAAATCGCCGAACGGAACTATCCGCAATATTTTAGATGGCACCGTTTTTCGGGAACCGATTGTAATGCAGAATGTACCGAGACTGGTCACCAACTGGACGGCGCCCATCATCGTAGGCCGTCATGCTTTTGGAGATCAGTACCGGGCAACCGATACCGTTATAAAAGGCAAAGGAAAACTTACCATGAC
>JAYUBR010000967.1:0-1159 GCA_043740775.1 Ferruginibacter sp.
CCACAAACTTCTTGTGAACAGGTTTCGGTTTCTGTTTCAAGGGTGGCATGCTGTATGTTCAGGTGTTCCAACTGGTGTTTTATTGTATGCTTCAACTGGCTGACCTGCTCATTCGACAATTCGGTTGACACTACTACATGACCCGTCATAGCATTTTGTGTGGTACTGATGGCCCATACATGCAGGTGATGAAAATCTTTAACCCCCGCTGTTTTTAATACGGCTTCTTTTATTGTTTGGAGGTCTACGTTATTGGGTACGCCATCCAATGAAAGCCGTAAACTGTCTCTTAATAAACTCCAGGTGCTGGCAATAATTACCAGGCAAATAATGATGCTTAGCAAAGGATCAATCCAGTACCAGTGCGTAAAGAAAATAATAAGGCCGCCTGCCACCAAACCCAGTGATACCAGTGCATCTGCAGCCAAATGTACAAAGGCTGCTTTTACATTGATGTCTTTTTCTTTATCCCTGAAAAACATAAAAGCGGATACACCATTTATAACAATGCCAATGGCTGCAATGATGGATATTATTTTGCCCGGCAATGGCTGTGGATTGCCAAAACGAAAAACAGCTTCGTACCCGATTGCCCCGATGGAGACCAGTAAAATAACTGCATTGAGTAAGGATATTAAAATAGAAGATTTTTTAAACCCGTAAGTATATTTATCGGTTGATTTTGATTTAGACAATTTAAAAGCAACCATGGCCAGAGCAAGGCCCGCTACATCCAAAAAATTATGCCCGGCATCCGATAATAAAGACAAAGAATTTATTTTTAAACCGATGCCTACCTGGATAATAACATACGCTAAGTTTAAAACAATGCCAACAATAAAGGCTTTGTTGATGCTGGTAATTTCCGGCACATGACTGTGACTATGCCCTGCATGAGAATGATCTGAATGATTGTGTGCCATATTGATTGATAAGATGACTAAAAAATGGTGGCTGTATTTTTATAAAATAGTGCCTTTTAAAATAATGGCAGCAATGCTAAAATAAATAACAAGGCCGGTAACATCCACCAGTGTTGCTACCAACGGAGCGGATGATGTAGCAGGATCAAGCTTACACCTTTTGAGAACGATCGGTATCATTGAACCACTTAAGGTACCCCACATTACAATGCCGATTAAGGAAAAGAAAATGGTGA
>JAYUBR010000968.1:0-1159 GCA_043740775.1 Ferruginibacter sp.
ATATCCTCTTACACAAAGCCATACTGATTTTTTGCAATGACTTAAAAGTATGGTAAGTCATTGCGAGGCACGAAGCCGTCATTGCGAACGAAGTGAAGCAATCTTCCTTCCTTAAAATAAACAATTTATTATTTGTAAATAAGATTGCTTCAAAACATCCCCTTTCACAAAGCCATACTGATTTTTTCGCAATGACTTAAATGTAGCCGTTACTTTGGTTATTGATCACGGAATATGGTTCTTTATAAATCAATCATCACCTCACCGTCCCCTGGCGTTGTATAATAAACATGATGATCTCATCAAGCTCCAGCCCTGCCCTGCTCATCGCATCCATTATTTCGTCTCTGCTTACATTGGCGGCAAAGCTTTTTTCTTTAAACCTTTTTTTAACTCCTTTCAATTCCATATTGCTGTATCCTTCCGGCCGCATTAAACTGTATGCATGAATCAATCCGCTGAGTTCATCAAAAGCATAAAGCATTTTATCCATTTTAGTTTCGGGATCCACACCAAAATGATTTGGCCCATGGCTGGCAATGGCCCTGATGATTTCGGGATCAATGTTTCGGTTTTCTAATTCTTCAATAATTTTTTTACAATGCTGATCGGGCCATTGATCCCAATCGGCATCATGCAGCAAGCCGGCCATTTCCCACCGCCACTGACCAGTTTCATCAAGGCCTTCTTTTTCTGATGCCCAGCATTTCATTAAATAGGCCACCTGCTTCATATGAAGCTGTAGACGCTCATTAATAACCCAACCCGAAAAAAGTTCATACGCTTCTCCTTTGCTTAATATATTGCCTGCATTTTTTTGATCTCCAAAAACGGAACGGTGTAATAATAATGACATAAGATGCTTGTTTAATTAAAGGTAAAGAAAAAGATTATCCGGGTAAGCACCACATAAAATTTAGATTAAGAAAAAATGAAAATATTTTAAAGGGAAAACCCCTTTAAAAACACGAAAATAAATGCGCTTCTTTTTTATCTTTGAGAATTATGCCAGTGATAATTAATATTAGTATTATTGTTAGGCATTATCTGTTTTGAAATGCCATGAATAAAGGATAATTCAACTAACGGCAATACACTTTTCTTTAAGAATTTAAAGGTCATAATACTCAGGCTAAAATTATTTTATTTTGTTTCAATA
>JAYUBR010000969.1:0-1159 GCA_043740775.1 Ferruginibacter sp.
ATTTTAATGATCATAAAAAAAATTATACTGCTAATTCTAACTACAGCCTGTTGTATTTCCTGCACCAATAAAAAAACTTTGTTTGAGTTGCTTCCTACATCACAAACAGGAATTGATTTTGTAAACAAAGTAGAAGAGAATGATACAATGAATGTGTTGGAATATATGAATATTTATACCGGTGCCGGAGTTGCCGCAGGCGATATAAATAACGATGGATTGATTGATTTATATTTCAGCGGGAATCAAACAAGCGGAAGACTGTATCTGAATAAGGGCAATTTTAAATTTGAAGATATTACGGAAAAAGCCGGCTTGCTAACCAACAGATGGTGCACAGGGGTAAGTTTTGTTGATATAAACCAGGATGGGTTTCTGGATATATATGTGAATGTTGCAGGTAGCCCCAAATTTGGCAGCACAGCAAATCTTCTTTACATCAATAATAAAAATGGAACTTTTACTGAACAGGCGGCGAAGTATGGAATTGCCGACACAAGGTTAACGATGAATGCCTCTTTCTTTGATTATGATAAAGATGGCGATCTCGATTTATTTTTAATAACAAACCCGGCAGATGAGCGGGTAAGTTTTGTAAACGTAATTAGCCAAAGGGACAGTGCAGAACAGGTGCCGGGCGTAGATATTCTTTACAGGAACAATGGTAATGGCACATTTACCGATGTGTCGGAGCAGGCGGGTATTACAAAAGGTGGTTACAGTCTTGGTGCAGCCATTAGCGATGTAAATAATGATGGTTATCCGGATATTTATGTAACCAACGATTTTCTTACCAGTGATATACTTTATATCAATAATGGCAATGGCACTTTTACGGATAAAATCAAAGAGTGTTTAAAACATAGCAGCTTTGCCTCCATGGGCTGCGATATAGCTGATTTTAACAATGATGGCCTTCCCGATATCTACACACTCGATATGCTGCCCGAAGATAATTTCCGTAAAAAGATGATTATCCCTGCTGCCAGCTATGATAAGTTGCAGCTTTTGCTCCAAAGTGGATATGAGCCTCAATATACCCGCAATGCCCTGCAGCTTAATAATGGTGATGGCACATTTAGCGATATCTCATTTATGGCAGGGGTAAGCAGTACAGACTGGAGCTGGGCAAGCCTTTTTGCCGACTTTGATAATGATG
>JAYUBR010000970.1:0-1159 GCA_043740775.1 Ferruginibacter sp.
GGCGGATGAAATCACCGGCACAGTTTGTTTGGCATAACATTTCATTAGCAAGAAATTGTGGAGTTAATAATGGTGTAATCGTTTACATAATTTACATGGATGGTGTCCATTTTTAAATTATACTGTAAAATAAACCCATATTTTTGGGGTCGCTGATTCCTTACGTATCAGAATCTTTGCAAAATGTTACATTTTGTTTTTCCTTTTATTTTCTAACGCAAAATGCTGTTATTTAGAAACAATTATTACCGGAATAGCATGCAATATTTTAAAAAAAATACACCCCTTATCATCTTTTTGTACATTGTTACATTCCTGCTTTTTATTGTAACCAGGGTGCAATCGCAATCGCATTTTTTCAGGCATTACCAGGTGGAAAGCGGCCTTTCAAACAATACCGTTTTTTGCAGTGTGCAGGATAAAGATGGCTTTTTATGGTTTGGCACAAAAGACGGACTGAACCGTTTTGACGGATATCATTTCAAACATTTTACCATCAATGACGAAGGCCATATCTTAACACCTGATATCATTTCCTGCATGCTTACTGACAGTAAGGGAACTTTGTTTATCGGGTGCCAGAAGGGATTGTACTATTTTGATAAAGAAAAAGAATGCCTTGTTCGGTTGATAGATTCGTTGGTGTGGATCAATGCCATTCACTTCGACAACCAGGGCCAGTTGTGGTTTATATCAGCCGTAACATTGTGCCGGTATAATTTCAATACAAAAACACTACAACAGTTTTCACCACAAAAATATTTTATTGCAGTTTCTGTTTGCGCTGCAGATAACGGCGATGTTTGGGCCGCAACAGACAATGGCTTTTTACAAAAATTCAATCCCGAAAAAAACAGCTTCACCGCTTTCAATGTTTTTTCGCATTCTCCGCCGGTTGTTACCCGCTGGATTCAAAAGATACACAGCAACGGGCACAATGGTATTTTTGTAGGTACATCCGGCCAGGGCCTTAAAGAGTTTGATATTGCAACTGCCAGCTATAAAGACATACTTACCTTCAACCCCGACAAAACGACCATTTATGTAAGAGACATAGAACAATACACCGATAATGAATATTGGTTTGCAACAGAATCGGGCATATTTATTTTAAATTCGCTTACCGGTAAATTCATTAATTTAAAAAAGAAATTTCTTG
>JAYUBR010000971.1:0-4125 GCA_043740775.1 Ferruginibacter sp.
GTTTTTGTTCGTGGCGTTGGCTACAGCTCTTTTATTTTTTTCTTGTCTTTTAAAAAAATAAATGTGCTGTCGTGTGTCGGCTCACAAAAACCATGACAATAAAAACTGACTGCACCACCGCATAAGGCTTGTGTGTGCTGGCTTCTGTGTGTTGGCTCAAGCCTTAGCCGTGCCTGTGCGTCGGGCTGCTGCTCTGAGTTTAAAGCCTGTTACTTCATCGGATGATGTTGCTGTAATTCGTTTTGTAAATCATCAAGGTTGTTTGTTTGGTAACGTTCTGTACTGCTCACATATTTATGGCCAGCCATGTATTGAACCTGTCGTAAATTATTTTTTCTCAACCATTCTGTTATCACACTGCTTCGGATTTGTTTTGGGTTTATCACTTTTGGATTAAGCTGTCTTAGTTGATGCAGCATGTATTGTATCCGGTTGTTAATGTTTCTTTTGCTCACTTCTTTTTTTCTTGGTTCAATAAATAGATAACCTTCTTTAAACTTGTTGCTGCTGATGTATTGTTGTAATTCTGTAACCTGGCTTGCATGAAGATTTAATAAACGTTCATTGCTTCGCTTCGTTCCTTTGATAAATATTTTACCATCTTTCAATTTGATGTGTATCGCTTCCAGCCTCATTAATTCACCAACTGTAATGCCCTGGTATATCATCAGCCCTAACATTATTTTCTTTGAAGCATCCACACTTAATTGTATGCTGTATTGTTTGCAGAGCTCTTCCATTGCTTCAATACTTAATAAATTTGTTGGCAACTTTCTAACCAACCCTTTTATAAAAACTCCGGCTGCAGGGTTATCATCTCTTTTCTTTTCAACGATTAAATAATTACAGTAATGCCTTACAATGCCCAATATCATTTGCACTGTATGTTTTGTTATGCCGTTGTTTTGGCAATACCGCATGAACTCTAATAAATCTGTGTAGGTAAATGTTTCGGCTTGCAGTTCTTCATCATTTAACCAGGCTAAAAACCTTTGTATGTAAACATTGTAATGATGGGCTGTTATTTCGCTGTACTGCTTCTGCAATAAATAGTCTGTAAAGTTCATCCCGCTTCATTTGTAAGGTGAGTATAAATTTGTGTGCTGTCTAAGTCGCCATGTCCTAAAAACTGTTGTATCCTTTCTAATTTCATTCCGCTTTGTAAAAGATGTGTTGCTATTGAGTGCCGTAAAGTATGTGTACCAACTTTCTTTTTGATGTCTGCTTTCTTCGCTAATTGTTTTATCCTGATGTACAACATTTGTTTGCCGATGGGCTTACCATTGTGGGCATTTAAAAACAAAGCATTGTTTTTATTTTCCTGTAACAGTTGGGGCCTGGCATAGTCTGTATATAATTTTATTTCTTCAAAGTTCTTTTCTGCTATCGGTACAAACCTTTCTTTGTAATGCTTCCCTTTTCTTACATGCAATACTTTCCTGGTACTGTCAATGTCATTCAGTTCAACGCTGGCGCCTTCATTCAATCTTAATCCACAACCATAAAAAACTGCCAGCATAGCTTTATCTCTTATCCCTAAAACCGTTTCTGCTATTGCTTCATAGAGTTGCTGCATTTCTGTTTTGGTTAACCAGGAGGGTTTATTTCTCTTTTGCTCCAGCCGGTATAAATTAAATGCTACGATACTTCTTTTTGTTTCCCGGATGTAACGGCTCAATAATTTTAAACCCTGTATTTGTTTGTTGATATGTCCATTACTGTAAATCCCTTTTGCCTGTAACAGTTCCATAAAACCGTTTGCATCTGTTGCAGCCAGTTGCTCCAATAATAATTTCCCTATGGCTTCCTGGTAATAAAAAAACTCCCTCACTGTCCTGGACAAACCTGGTATGCTGAACTCAGAATAATTAAGCAACTGCAACCATTCAGTAAAACTTTCAAGCAATAAAATGTACTGGCTGCTTTGCAACCGGATTGGTTTCTTTTTCATAAAAATAATTTTTGCTAATAGTCTTTTTCTGTGAGCCAGTGAGCCACTAAACTGTAATGCTTTACTGACTTGCGTTTGAGTGGCTCATTTGTATTAGTGAGCCGCTACTGAGCCAGTGAGCTACTGTTTTATGTTGCGGATGTTTTGCAGTACGTCTTGTAAATGCTTGTCAATACTGCTTTTCAGGCTGTTGTATTCTTCGTAATCGCTGATACTGTACTCATACTTTACATACCGGTTGCCTTTTGATTTGATGTAACCATACCTTTCTAATTCGGATAAATAACGCTTTAATGTGGCTGGTGCTAATCTCAACAGCTTGCGGATTTCTTTGGCTGCAAAGGCTTCTTTATTTTCTTTTTTGAGCCACAGTTTTAAATCTTCTAAAAAACTTCTTGCTGCTTTTGTTAGTTCATCGCTCTTACTAAACAATACATCTTTCAGTAAATTAAAAGCTGCTTCTATGTCTTCGATATTTGTTTCAATGTAAAGCTGGCCAGTGCTGTCTTTCTTAACCTCTCTTTGGTACTGATGATAAAATGTTACTGCTTCAATAAATCCTAATAACAAAGTCATTGTTCTTCTTGGTTTAAAAACCTGTTCCGGTAACTCTATATATTTTGCATAAGGATTGATGATATTGATTGGCCGTAAAACCCTTTGCATATTTTTAAACAGTTCCTTGTACTGGCTTTCTCTTTCCCTGTTTATCTCACCTGCAGAAAGTTTTGTTTGATATTCATTGATACGTTTGTCCTGGTCTCTTGTCTGGTCGGTGTACAGAAGGATACAGCGGTTTGCATTGTCTTCATAAATCTTTTCCTTAGTAGTGCAGCCGCTTACACATACAGGGCCTTCTACAGTCAGCGTAATCGTTTTTAAATTCCCTTTGCTGTCTTTGAGTGTTACCGTTTTGCTTATCCTTCTTTTGGTCTGTAATTCCCTCAGCGGATAAAACACCGTCATTGCTCCGTCTAAATCTTCTATCAGCAGCAGTTTGTTTTTTAGTTCTTCCTGTTTAAAATAGTACAAAGCATTTTCTGTAATCTGTGTTATCTCCAATTTATCTTCTTCCGGTATCAGCTCACTAATCCTTTCCTGCAAATAAGTTTTACCGCTGCCACTGCTGCCCAAAAACATTACATGCAATGGTATTTCCTGTTTACGTTTGGTATAAATTAAATAAGCAATCAGGCTGTTTGTTTCTTCGCCTACAATACCACACTGTTGTATCAGTTGGCTGGTTCGTTGCAGCAGCTTGGGTTTCTTTAGTTCGTTTACTGCTGCTGTTCTTTGTGCTGTAGTGAGTTCGTTTTTTACTTTTTCTTTGGGCTGTAATGCTTCTATCTTTTTAATGCGGTGGGTTTCTAATTCGGTTATGAGATTGATAAATGTATTGGTAGTTTGCTGGCTGCTTAGTTCTAAAGTTTCTGCTACATTGTTTATTGTCTGTTCTCTTTGCACCTGGTTGTATAAGTCTATACTGTACCACTGCGGATGATTTACTTTTTCTTTGTGCTGTACTTTCAATGTTACTTTCATCCGGTCTAATCCTGTAATTTTTATGCCGCCTAAGATTTCAAAATACAACTCACAGTTATCGTAAATTAATAACTCCGGGTTTTGTGTGTTTAGTTTGCTGTTGCTCTGTGATGCTGTATTGATAGTTGTTTCAGAAGATTGCAATTTTTCTTTTTCAATTGAAAAAGAAAAATCTGTTCGGCTCTCAATAAGGTTTTGCAATACGCTTGCATCATCATGGGTGCATAGCACACTGTTTATATCTTCACCTGCAGGTAAGGTTACTTTACTTATTTTGATTTCAGGTAAAAGCTGTTTTAAAGTAACGGTATGTTTAGCCGTGGCAACTTCGCCGGGTTCGTCTGCATTCAGCATTAAAATAATTTCTTCCAGTTGTGGCAGTGATGCAATCGCTGCAAGGTGTTCATCTGTTAAACCATTTGTACCATAGAGTGATAAGATTGTATAGCTACTTTTTATTTCTTCCTGTTGCAATAAACTTGCTGCATCAATAATGCTTTCAGTAAGTATCAGCTTCTTTGTTTGTAAAGTTGGATAGCCTGGATAAAGTCCGCTTCTGTTGCTTAAATAAAAATGTCTGCTTTCTTCATTATTGGTTGTGCTTCTTCCGTACAGGCTTACAATTTTATTTT
>JAYUBR010000972.1:0-1158 GCA_043740775.1 Ferruginibacter sp.
TCAACACAGCTTTAGGCCGCATGCGCTATGGTTTAATCAATATGCGTAAAATGATGGCAGAAAAACAAATTGCATTATAAAACTTAGTATGTAACCCCCGTTTAAAATAAAACCCTTCACCATTGTGAAGGGTTTTATTTTTTGACAAGAAAAGAATTACTATTATTGTTTTTTAAATATTTCCAATACTTTATCCAAATGGGTTGCAAACTCTTTTGCTCCTTTCGTTGGATCGTATCCATACCCACCGGGCACCAATAATTTCCCATTACTGTTTACAAATACATAATTGGGCTGGCCGCTGGCCTGTATCAGTTGTTGCTGTAAATCTTCATTTCTGTCGCCCACTGTTACCACCTGGCCATTCAGTGCTTTGGAAAAAAACTTTTCATTGTCCGGCAATTCTTCATCATCATAATCGCTGAACAAAGACACTACTACAAAATCATTTTTCATTTTACTGATCACATCTTTATCGGGCCAGATAGTTGCTTCAAATTTGCGGCAGTTTACACATTGTATGCCCGTAAAATCTATCATGATGGGTTTGTGAAAGAGTTTTGATGCTGCCTGTGCTTCTTTATAATCGTAGTAAATAGTTAAGTTATTTTGTTTGGCTGCCAGTGGTTCATAATTACTCAATCGCTTTACATATTTTACCGGTGGTAATGATGCTGAATTAAGGGATGTAGTATTGCCCTGACTGGATGATTTATCTGTTTGATTGTATAAAATAAAATCCTGTGTACCTGCGGCCGGAACAAAGGCTGACACTGCATTTAACGGGGCACCCCATAAACCAGGGATTAAATACAATGAAAATGCCAGGGAAGCAATGGCCAGTAATAATCTTGGTATCGGCACATATTCTAAACCCCAATCATTTTTAGGCAATTCGCTGTCGTGTTTAAATTTTAATTTGCCCAATAAATAAAAACCTAGCAAAGAAAAGATGACTACCCACAACACAATAAATACTTCCCTGTCTAAAATGCGCAGGTTTTTTGCAACATCTACATTGCTTAAAAACTTCAGCGCAAACGCTAATTCGACAAACCCAAACGTTACTTTCAGAGCATTTTGCCAGCCGCCACTTTTAGTTAATACCGTTAATAACTTTGGAAAAAATGCGAAAATTATAAATGGAAAAGCCAGACC
>JAYUBR010000973.1:0-1155 GCA_043740775.1 Ferruginibacter sp.
TGGCTTTTTTGTGCAAAAACCAACTTAGTAGTCAATAAACAATCATATAATAATCCACCAGTGGGGATAACTCGAAAGTTTTAATGCGTTTGCCCTGCCCTCAACAGGCGTGGGTGTGTAAGGTAAAAAGACACAACTTCCTTCCATGTTCCATGCGCAGTGCCACAGCGTTCGGCAGGAATGAGGGGCGGCAAGGAGCGACAGGTTTCCTGTGCCCGGCAGTTACTCATGTTGGTGCAGTGTACTATTTTAATTCTGGATAGTTTTGATGAGCAAAGATTAGTAACAAATTGGCACAGGGCTAGAGCCTTGATGGCATCCTGTAAATCCAACAGGCGCAGGTGTATAGGATAAAAAGAAAAAAATTCCATCCATGTTCCATGCGCAGTGCCACAGCGTTAGGCGCAGGAATGAGAGGCGGGCAGGGTGCGGCAGGTTTCCTGTGCCTGGCAGTTACTTGTATTGGTTGCATCTGGCTTTTCGTGGTTATGCAGATTATATGGAAACCGATGCATTTAAAGAAGGGGCTGAAGAACTGGAGAAAATTGCCCTGAAACAACGGACTGCTTACATGTGTTCCGAAGCTGTGTGGTGGCGCTATCACCGCTCCATGGTTTCGGATTATTTAAAAGTACAGGGTTGGAAAGTGATGCATATTATGGGCGTTGGTAAAGCAGATGAACATCCTTACACAGCACCTGCCAAAATTGTAAACGGAGCATTGAGTTATGAGAATAATTGATTGTACGTTCCTGAATTACCACAATAGCCTTTTGATAAAGCAAAAGCCATTGCTTAATAAGAGCAAATATCATCAGGGTCAATCTTATTTGTGTCTCTAATAAGTGATGCTGCAATAGTTTTCATAAAATATTTTACAACTTTTTATAAGGCAGGTTCACTTGCTTCGTTCAAAAAAAATCCTTGTTTCATTTGTATCACTTCAATTGCATCGCCTGTTTTTAAATATCCGGTTTGTTGTAATAATACGTTTTGCCCAAAATAAATCTTATTGTTTTTCATACGGTAACCGGCCAGGGTTAGCAGCGGTTCTTTGGCTTTTATGCCATTGGTTTGGTTGATAGTTGTAATGGTACAACGGGCACATAATTTAACGCCATACAAATCAATTTCATTTACCCGTACATGACTCAT
>JAYUBR010000974.1:0-1155 GCA_043740775.1 Ferruginibacter sp.
CAAGGAACCTACGCTGGTAAAAAAAGATATAAGGGGATTTATTACCAACCGCCTTATGTATTCAATGTACCGGGAAGCAATGTGGCTGGTTGAAAATGGATATGCATCTGTTGAAGATGTTGACCGTGCCTGCCGCAATAATACAGGTTACTGGATGACACTTGTAGGCGTATTTCGATGGATGGATCTTACCGGGGTTCCTGCTTATCATACCGTTATGAAAGATCTTTTACCAACACTAAATAATAGCGGTGAGGTACCCGAGCTGATTGATAAAATTGTTCGGGAGGGTGGAAAAGGCGTAGCTAACGCACATGGATTTTATAATTACACACCGGAGCAAGCTAAATGCTGGGAGGAAACTTTTACTGAGTTTAGTTATGAAATCAGGCAACTGGCATTAAAATACCCTGCAGATGTTGTGGAGAAAAAATTGAAGAAAAAACAGAGTAAAGAATAGCTTAAAAATACTTTTTGTACGCATACCCGTTTTGTCAATCAATATTTTCATTTCCTTCATGCCGACATAAGGTGTCACCATATTATCGCTGTATTCGTGCTGCATACTCATACTCAAATTTAAGACAATCTGGCATAAAATAGTCTACTGCAAAATATGGGATTAACCGGTTGGAAAAAAATAATGAGATGACTTTGTTAGAACAATTAGCCGGAGGCGTAGAAGCTACCAGAAAAGTACATAAAAAACTGCATGAAGTTTGGGAACTTTCCTTTGACTGGAAAGATTGTAGAAGCAATGAATTTGTGTGGCAGAAATTGGATTATATGCACAACAACCCCTGCACGGGTAAATGGTAGCTTGCAGTTAATGCAATTGAATACATTCATAGCTCTGCAAGATTTTACTTAACAGGTGTACAACACATTTATCCTGTCACCAATTTTATGGAGATGAAAGAAGTGAATTTCAATAAAAGCAAAAAGTAATCCTTGTACACGCAATGTCCTCGGCTATGCTTGGGCTCGTTGAGAGAGGTTGCTGGCAAAAAAGGGATTCAGAAATTGAAAGCCCCAATATCAGCCATCTTACATCAGCCATCAGACATTAAGCAAGTAGTTTATTTATTTCATCCACCAATTCAGCTTTTGTAATCGGAATCCCCATTATTTTATTGTATCCTTTTGCATCTACAA
>JAYUBR010000975.1:0-4110 GCA_043740775.1 Ferruginibacter sp.
GTGCGGCTGATGGGTGTTGCAAAAAAACGTTTTAGTACCAGCGTATTTCTTAAATTAAAAAACATAAATGCAACACCAAATACACCCGAACTTAACAGAGAAAAACCTAACTGACCGGGTAATATAAAATCTATGGTTTTGTATTCCCTTATTTCTTCCACATCTCTTTTATATTCAAAATCGGGGACTGCATAAGTTGGCCGGTTGCTATACTTTTGATTGCTGATGGTATTTACGATATTATTTACTACCGGCATAAACTGCGGCCACTTGTCGTTACTGGCGCTGGTGGTAACAATACTGTAGGTGTAAGCTGGTACTTCCGTTGTATTTTTTTTGATGTTAAAAATGCTGGTAATTTTTCCTTTCACAAGGTTATCGCGTAATTCTTTGTCATTTGTAAACTGTACAATTTTTATGCGGTTGCTGGTTTTGATTGAATCAAACAATGCATTAGTGGTATCGCAGTTTTTATCCAATGCAATTTTATACAGTGGTACGCCACCGTTATTACCTACAAAACCAAATACCAATATAAAAACAAAAGGAAAAACAAAACTAAAAACTACCGCCGACGGGCTTCTGAAAATTGATTTAAGACTGGCTTGGGTGATGGCCAACATTGCCTTTAACTGACTGTATTGCTGCATTAAAAAATGTAATTTAAAGGGTAAAGCTATTTGTAAAAACCCTGTAAAAAAAATTTGAAATTTGTGACATGTGACGTATCTTTAACGACAAATGACGTATGTATGCAAAAGAAGCTTACACCAAAAAAAATAATAACCTATAATCAGGAAGTAAAAGTTACCAAAGCTGAAGAACCCGAAGTGGTATACAACAGAACGGTAAAAATAATTCCTTCGGTAAAAAACTTTACTTACAACGAATTTAAAAAAATTGCGGATAAAACCCCTTTTACCCAAGCTGAGTGGGCATCTATACTACATGTTAGCGAACGCACTTTGCAGCGCTACGGCAAAAATAACGGCAGTTTTGCCCCCATCAATGCCGAGCGGGCATTGCAAATTGCGCAGGTAATTACCGAAGGAAAAAAAACATTTGGTAAAACAGAACTGTTTTACAACTGGTTAAAAAGAAAACCTTTGATGCTGGAAGGGCCACTTTCTTTAGAATCTTTAACTACTGCTTATGGCATTCAACTGGTATTAACCCAATTAGGAAGAATTCAACACGGTATACTGGCATGATTGTATACAGGCTGGCTACCGAAACATATAAAAATGACCTCTCTGGTAATGGAGCCAAACTATTTGGCGGCAGGTGGAATTCTGTAGGATTGCCTGTTTTATACACCACCGAAAATATTTCACTGGCCGTTTTGGAAATATTGGTACGGACAGATACTTATACCATTCCATTAACGTATCATCTTATTAAAATTGATATTCCTGATAGCATTCAACCATTATCCATCACTTCTGCAAAACTGAAGAAGGAATGGAAGGATGACCTGGGCTATACTCAATGGATGGGTGATGAATTTATAAAATCAAATGAAATTTTATTGTTGAAAGTTCCATCTGCTGTGGTGGATGAAGAAAATAATTTTATAATAAATTCCAGGCACAGCGATTTTAATAAAGTAAAAAGTATTGCTGTAAAAAAATTCCTGTTCGACAAAAGACTGTTTTTAAAAGATGAATAAAACTTACTTACTGCTTGGCAGCAACATCGGTAACAGCCGGCAACAATTATTAACGGCCATTAAAAACATTGCGAAACAAATTGGTAACGTTAGCAGACAAAGCAGCCTGTATGCTACGGCAGCTTGGGGTAATACCAACCAGCCTGATTTTTTAAACCAGGTAATTGTGGTTGAAACGATGCTGACTGCTTTACAAACCATTGATGTTATTCTGAACATTGAAAACAAGATGGGCAGGGTAAGAACCATCAAAAATGCACCCCGCATTATTGATATTGATATTTTATTTTTCAACAAGGAAAGGATCGCTGAAAAAAGACTGGTTGTTCCGCATCCGCAAATTGAAAACAGGCGCTTTGTATTGATACCACTAAATGAATTGTCGCCCAATTTTAAACATTCCGTATCTCATAAAACCATTCATCAGTTATTGCATGATTGTAACGATACGCTGGATGTTAAAAAGTTTTAATTGTTCAACTGCATATTCCACTTATTTTCGGTTTTGAAAATATGAAATACAATTTTGTTACAATAGAAGGAAATATTGGTGCAGGCAAAACCACCCTGGCGCATTTGTTAAGCAAACACTACAATGCAAGGCTTATACTGGAAGAATTTGCAGACAATCCTTTTTTGCCAAAATTTTATGAAAACCAGCAGCAATACGCTTTTCCGCTGGAATTATTTTTTATGGCCGAGCGGTACAAACAATTAAAGGATTTGTTGCAAACAAAAGATATGTTTCAAAACGTTACAATCGCCGATTATCTTTTTACCAAATGTTTGTTGTTTGCCAAAGTAAACCTGCCAGATGAAGAATTCAGGTTATTCCAAAAATTATTCGACATAATTTATCCGCAAATTGCACAGCCTGATATACTAATCTATTTACATAGCCCGGTGAATGTATTGCAGCAGCATATTAAAAAACGTAACCGCTTATATGAACAAAACATTGCCAATGAATACTTGTTTTCTTTACAGGAAACCTATACCCAGTATATTAAACAGCATCATATAAAAACTTTGTTTGTTGATGCTTCCAATGCCGATTTTTTAGGCAATGAAAAACACCTGCAAGTGATTGTTGATGCACTCGACAAAGAATATGACTATGGCCAATACTTTCTTACGCTTCCATAATTGACTTAATACAACGTTGTTGCCTGTTAGTTTTTTACATTTGCAATATCATAAACCTACATGGCATTGACAACTCATCCGCTCGCAGTTTTAAAAATTACCGAATTCAGAAATTTCATAATGGGCCGCTTTGTATTTATCATGGGGCTTCGCATGATGAGTACACTGGTAAGCTGGTGGATGTATGAATTAACAAGAGATGCTTTTTATATTGGTATGATTGGGCTTGCAGAAGCAATACCAGCAATCGGTTTGGCGCTATATGCCGGCTATGTAATTGACAGAAGTGAAAAAAGACGGTTATTGCTGATCACCATTTTTTTATATGCCATCTGTACTTTTATTTTGCTCGGTACTTCTACGCAATGGTTCAACCAACAATTCGGCACTAAACTAATCATCATTTTTATTTATGGTATTATTTTTATAACGGGTGCCATCCGGTCTTTTTCGGGGCCAAGTTTTGGTGCTATGATAGCATCGCTGGTGCCCAAACCTTTGTTGATCACCGCATCGCAGTTAAGTTCAACCAGTTGGTTAATTGCCAGTATTACCGGCCATGCCATGGCGGGGTTTTTAATAGCGTGGCTGCATGTTACCGGTACATTCGTTGTTATTACTTCACTCGTCATTATCGGCTTTTTATTGCTGAGCCGGTTAAAACCAAAACCACCGGGCATCAGTGCCGAAAAGAAAACACTGGAAGCGGTGGCCGAAGGATTAAGATATGTTTTTAAAACAAAGGAAGTACTAGGTGCTATTACCCTGGATCTTTTTGCGGTGTTATTTGGCGGTGCGGTAGCAATGGTACCGGTATATGCCAAAGACATTTTACACGTTGGCCCCATTGGTTTTGGCTGGCTCAATGCGGCGTCCGACATAGGTTCTATCACAATGGTAATTGCACTTACACTAAATCCATTAAAGAAAAAACAAGGCATTAAATTATTGCTGGCAGTTACTGGTTTTGGACTGTGCATCATCATATTTGGACTTTCAAAATGTTATTGGCTGTCCTTTATAGCCCTTGTTGCCGGTGGTATATGTGACGGGGTGAGTGTAGTAGTAAGAAGCAATATAATGCAATTAAAAACGCCCGACGAATTGCGTGGCAGGGTGATGAGTGTAAACTCGATGTTCATTAATTCATCTAACGAAATTGGCCAGTTTGAAAGTGGTGCAGCCGCAAAATTAATGGGCGTTATTCCCTCCGTAGTATTCGGCGGTTGCATGACTATTTTTGTGGTGATAGCTACCTGGATAAAAGCGCCATCTTTGAAAAAGCTTGAGTATTA
>JAYUBR010000976.1:0-1153 GCA_043740775.1 Ferruginibacter sp.
TGTGAACCGTTTAAAAACAAAAAATTATCAATGGAACCAACCATAATTTACATCATCATTGGTGCAATAGCCTTAATTATTGGCATTGTACTGGGCAAAATCATCTTTGCCAAAAACACCAAAAAACAAGTAGAAGAAGCTGAGCAGCAATCAAAACTGATTTTAAAAGAAGCCGAATTAAGAGCCGAAAACTTTAAAAAAGAAAAGGAACTGGATGCCAAGGAAAAGTTTGTGCAAATGAAAGCAACTCATGAAAAGGATGTAATGCAGCGCAATCAAAAAATTGTAGATGCTGAAAATCGCATCAAACAAAAAGAACAAGGCATTAACCAAAAAGAAGGCAATCTTGAAAAGCAGGTAAAAGAAAACGAAGCCATTAAAGAAACCCTTAACAGGCAGATAGAAGTGGTAAATTCCAAACGCACCGAACTGGAAAAACACCAAGAGGAGCATATACGCCGGCTGGAAAAAGTTGCCGGACTTTCTGCGGAAGATGCAAAAGCCCAGTTAATTGAAAGCCTTAAACAGGAAGCACACACAAAGGCACTCGTAATTCAGCAGGAAATAATTGAAGACGCAAAATTAAAAGCCAATAAAGAGGCCCGTAAAATTGTAATTCAAACCATTCAGCGTACGGCTGCAGAACAGGCTATCGAAAATTCCATAACAGTATTTAACCTGGAAAGTGACGAAATAAAAGGCTCCATCATTGGCCGGGAAGGCCGCAATATCAGGGCCATAGAAGCCGCTACAGGAGTAGATTTGATTGTGGACGATACTCCTGAAGCCATCGTGTTATCTTCTTTTGATCCGTTGCGGAGGGAGATTGCCCGTTTATCATTACAACGTTTGGTAGCTGACGGTCGTATTCACCCTGCCCGTATTGAGGAAGTGGTAGAAAAAACCAAAAAACAGTTAGATGACCAGGTGATGGAAATAGGCGAGCGTACTGCTATGGAATTAGGGGTACACGGGCTTCATAAAGAGTTGGTAAGAATGGTAGGGCGTATGCGTTTCCGTTCTTCTTACGGTCAAAACCTTTTGATGCACAGTCGTGAAACCGCTAATTTATGTTCCATCATGGCGGCTGAGCTGGGCATGAATCCCAAACTGGCTAAACGTGCCGGCTTATTGCATGATATTGGCAAGGTAC
>JAYUBR010000977.1:0-1151 GCA_043740775.1 Ferruginibacter sp.
CGTGCATGTACACTTGTCCTTTATCATCACAACTTCCACGGGCAAAAATTTTACCATCAATAATTACGGGGTCAAAAGGCCCGCTCTTCCATAGTTCCAACGGTTCGGCTGGTTGAACATCGTAATGGCCGTACACCAATACCGTTGGTTTATTGGGGTCAATTATTTTTTCTGCATACAAAATTGGATGCCCTTCCGTTGGATAAATTTCTACTTTGTCAACACCAGCTTCCAGTAAGCGTTGCTTCATCGCTTCTGCACATTGTATCATATCTTCTTTGTTCTCGGTTTTGGCACTGATGCTTGGTATCCGCAGCAGTTCCAGCAATTCACTTAAAAACCGATCCTTATTTTTTTCCTGATACTCTTTCCAAACTTGCATAACGATTATATAATTTAGGTAAAAGATTTTTTATTAAAAACGAAAGTAAGTTTTATAGCATTTAAAAATGCATTGTTTAAAAACAAAAAGAATTGATAAAAAGAATAAAATGCACCAAAACAACATTACAACAACTATATTCGTTTATACGATTGCATCCCAATTTATCAGCCTTTGCTATAGTTGCCTCATTGAGCAGGCCTCGATTGCAAAGGCTGAGCCAATTAAGGCATAACTGGTTTTGCTTATTTTTTTGATGAATACTATGCATGCAGATAATGATATCGTACCAGGCATTTAAAATATATACCCGCCAATACAAGCGGGTATAACAATGAATGTCACCATTCGGCAATTGTTATTTTTTATTAAATGCTATTGAATCTTTCTGAAACCGTTTTCCAGTTTAGCAGCTTCCAAAAACTGGTAATATAATCAGCCCGGCGGTTTTGATATTTCAGGTAATACGCATGTTCCCATACATCCAAACCCATTAAAGGAAAACCTTTTGCTTCTGCAATATCCATTAAAGGGTTATCCTGGTTAGGGGTGGAAATGATGGATAATTTTTTATCTGCTGTAAATATCAACCAGGCCCATCCGCTGCCAAACCTTGTGGTGGCCGCAGTTGTAAATTGTTTCTTCATTTCATCCAGCGAGCCAAAGCCGGTATTAATGGCCACCAATAATTTGGCATCTGGTTGCGTATTGGCATCAGCCGATAATAACTTCCAGAACATTTCATGATTGTAATGACCACCGGCATTGT
>JAYUBR010000978.1:0-1151 GCA_043740775.1 Ferruginibacter sp.
TTTTACTTCCACTCCTTTTTCTTCTAATATTTTTTCCAGCTCATGGCAAATATGCTGCGCCTGCGCTACTGCCAGTCCGTAGCCTGGCACAATCATTACATTAGTGGCATAACTCATTACCATAGCGGCATCACTTAAACTGATTTCTTTGATGGCACCATACTCATTTGAGGTTGCACCGGCGGCTGCGGCTCCGCCCCATGAACCGATGATTACATTGAGCAAACTGCGGTTCATTGCCTTACACATCAAAATGGTAAGCAGTGTACCGGCAGCACCTACTAAAATTCCACCCGTAAGCATTGCCTGGTTGTTATACATAAAACCGGCACTGGCAGCGGCTACACCGGTAAAAGAATTGAGCAGGGAAATGACTACCGGCATATCGGCACCGCCGATGGGCAATACAAATAAAACGCCGTACAATAAGGATAAAGCCAGGATGCCATAAAACAAATAAATATGAAAAGAAGTAATTGCCCAGGATGATTGGGCAACCGCCCCAACCGGCAATGAAAACCCGCTCAATTCATCGCTGGTAACGGGCGTTTTAATAATGAATGTTGCCACAGCGCCGGCTAAAACCAGCAGAAAAAACATATTGAGATTACGCTGCCCTTTAAAAGAAATATCTTTAATAAGACCTCTTAATTTACCCCAGGCGATAATGCTGCCTGCAAATGAAATGCTGCCAATTACTAACCCGGCAACAATGGCTATAATTGAAACGGTGGTTAATTCTTCGGTTAAAAAAATAAGTTTGCCCACAGGCTGCATAGCCGTATGCAGGTAATGATTGAATTCAATGATTGAAATTAACATGGCGCAGGCCCCGCCCATTCCGTTGAAGAGACTCACCATTTCGGGCATCGCAGTCATTTTTATTTTTTTGGCAGCCATAAAACCCAATATTGCACCAATGGTTAAAGCAACAAAAATCAATACGGTGTTATTAAGATGAGCAGAGTGTCCCCCAACCTCCTGTTCAAATAAAAAAATGGTTCCAAAAATACCAATGGTCATACCGGCCGCTGCTACCAGGTTTCCCCTGCGGGCAGATTCAGGATGTGACAACATTTTAAGACCAAGGATAAAAGTGACTGACGCAATAAGATAACAGACAGTAAGTATGTGAAGTGCCATATAAAAAA
>JAYUBR010000979.1:0-1150 GCA_043740775.1 Ferruginibacter sp.
GCTTTTATTTGTGCAGGCATTGTCATTGCCAGTTTGTATGACATGTGGCCGCCACCTGAAAAACCCGCAGCAAAAATGTTGCTTTTGCTGATTTCATATTTTTTTGTGAAATAGCTGATCATCTCTGTAAAAAAAGCCTGCTCGTTGATGTTTTCTTTATTAGCGGCAGCAGTAGAATATTTGCGGCATTCGTTCCAGAAATGCTGGTAGCCTTCGGGGTAAACAACCAGCAGTTTATCTTTGCCGGCAATGGCTTCCAGCTTATTTGTCTTTGCAATAATATCGCTGCTGTTGCCGCCCGAACCATGCATTAAAAACAACAGGCTGCCGCCTTTTAAATCATTGGTGGGTTGATGCCAGGTAAATGTTCTGTAGTGTCCTTCAATTAAAACAGAATCCTTCACCCTCTGGCTTTTAGCGTTGCAGGAAACCAACAATAAAATCAGTGGCAAAATGCTTCTCATGGTATAAAAATTATGGATGAATGTGTTTATAAAGATATCAAATTACAACAGTCCGTTATCAAAAAGAAACTGTCGCTTAAAACAACAACCGTAAATAATTTTATGATTCAGTAATTCCACTAACTTTATTGCAAACCTTTTACATGCAAAAGCAATTACTTTTTTTATTGATGATAGTATTGTCTGCATCGCTGCAGGCGCAACAGCAGGATATAAAAGCGCTTGACAGTACATTAACCGAACTAAACAAAACCAATCGTTTTAACGGTACTGTATTGTATGCCGAAAAAGGAAAGGTATTGTATAAAAAAGCCTTTGGTGTAGCGGACTACAGAACCAATAAGCCACTTAATACCACTTCTGCTTTTAACCTGGCATCTGTCACAAAGCAATTCATGACAATGTGCATTATGATACTGAAAGAAAGAGGCCAATTGCAGTTTGATGATGATTGTAAAAAATATATTCCTGAACTGCCTTATGACAGTATCACCATCCGAAACCTGATGACGCATACGTCAGGCATCCCTGAATATTTTGATGTATTTCAACTGTATAAAACACCGCTTGATACACTTACCAACGAAAAATTAATTGCCCTGTATGCGGCGCATAAACCGGCACTTGATTTTGCCACCGGTACCAAATGGAGTTACTGCAATACCAATTATGCACTGCTGGTAAGT
>JAYUBR010000980.1:0-1150 GCA_043740775.1 Ferruginibacter sp.
GTAAATATATTAATTAAATTTTAAAACTTATTTTATGAGTAGCGGAAAAGTTATTACAGGATTAGTTACAGGATTAGCAGCAGGAGCCATACTGGGAATTTTATTTGCACCAGATAAAGGCACAGAAACCAGAAAGAAAATTTCTCAAAAGGGAACTGACTTTAAAGAGAACTTTAAAACAAGGTTCAATTCAATGGTAGATGATGTGGTGGATGAGTACGAAAATATGAAAGGCAAAGCAGGGGATTTATTGAAACAGGGCGATGACAAAGGAAAAGAAATATTAGATGAGGTTAAAGAGAAAGCTGCCGCATTGGCCGATAAGACGAAGGTAAAAGCAGATGCCTGGAAAAATGAGGATAAACCAGCACTGTCTTAATAAAGGCTGAAAATAATTTGTATGTATTTATAAAATCTTGTTATGCAAAACGCCCCAAATGCCTTCGAAGATTTGTTTAGCAAAACTACTGACTACCTGGAAACAAGGACAGAGATGCTAAAGTTAAAAGCAACAGGAAAGGTGTCAGATATGGCTTCGTCTGTTGTTGCCAGGATTGTTATTGCAGGCGTTAGCTGCATGGTAATAATATTTTTAAATATTACGATTGCTATATGGCTTGGCAATATTTTAAACCAGTTATATCTTGGTTTTCTTGCGGTTGCCGGGTTTTATTTACTCCTGTTACTAATCTTGTACCTGGGACGAAAGCAGTTTTTGAAAGGTCCGGTGAGGAATTCAATTATTAAACAAATGCTCAATTAATTTTTTATGAACATCACCACCGCTGCTGAACTTGAAAAGGCCGTTGAGCAATTGCATCAAAGAGCCAACCAGGAAAAAGATTTACTCCGCAATCATTTTAGTGAAATAATTGACAGTTTTAAACCCGTTAATTTATTAAGGTCAACAGTAAAAAATATTTCCGGTGGTTCCGCCATTGCTACCGCGGCAATGGGAACCACAGTGGCAATAGGAGCAGGCGTATTTCTAAAAAAAATAATTGCAGGCAAGTCTCCCAATATGTTTAAACGCTTGTTAGGTACCCTTGTAGAATTAGCAGTAGCAAGAAGCATCACCAAAAATCAGGATGCTATTGCAGTTAAGGGTATCAGGCTGTTAAAGAAAATTACACATTAGTTTTTATCACCC
>JAYUBR010000981.1:0-1149 GCA_043740775.1 Ferruginibacter sp.
GATGACCGCAAAAGATTTTTGAAGAAGAGGGCAATGGATATTGTGGCAGATCAAACCGGTAAGCTAATGGACCCTGATGTTTTGACCATTGTTTGGGCCCGCCGTTTTGCAGGGTACAAAAGAGCTGAGTTATTAACCCGTGACCATAAACGCTTTGAAGCTTTATTACACAATACCAAACATCCGGTGCAGTTTATCTGGGCTGGTAAACCTTACCCGCTCGATTACCCGGCTATCAACGACTTTAATCACCTGGTGCATTTAAGCAAGCAATATAAAAATGTTGCGGTGTGTGTTGGCTACGAATTGTCTTTAAGCAAAAGGCTTAAACAGGCGGCGGATATATGGTTAAATAATCCAAGGGTGCCAAGGGAAGCAAGCGGAACAAGTGGTATGACTGCAGCTATGAATGGTGCGGTAAATTTTAGTACCAACGATGGATGGATATGCGAATTTATCCATAACGGAAACAATGGCTTTGTAGTACCGCCGATTGATTATGAAAATATACATGTACAGGAGCAGGATGAATATGATATGAACCAGTTGTACGAGATATTGGAAAATCAGATTCTTCCACTGTATTATGAGCAGAAAGATACCTGGAGAGATATTGTAAAAAATGGTATGAATGACGTGCAGGTTCAGTTTGACAGCAACCGCATGGCCGATGAATACTACAAGATTTTGTATAAATAATTTTAACAACATATTTTAAAACGCCTCTTTGCAAAGAGGCGTTTTTCGTACTATAGAACCACTGTTGCAGTAAATTCGTTAATGATTATATGCGCAGTATATTTATTATAGTAACACTTTCAATGGTACATCTTTTTCTGTCATGTACAAAAGATAATCACATGGTAAATAGTGATACCAATACAAATACGGTGCCTGCAGCAAATGCAGTTAGTGATACCACGCAGCGGTTTTTGCTGGGACTGGGAGATTCTTATACCATTGGTCAGTCTGTGCCGGAGGCTGGCAGATTTCCGGTACAGACAGTGAAATATTTAAATGCACAGGGAATGAACTTTCATGCACCGGAAATAATTGCACGTACCGGCTGGACAACAGGAAATTTATTAAGCAGCCTTGCTGATGCTGCACCTTTAAAACAGACCTATGATATTGTTACTTTATTAATTG
>JAYUBR010000982.1:0-1149 GCA_043740775.1 Ferruginibacter sp.
CAAATACAGGATGACCCCATGGTTTTTTTACACGGCATGAAATGGGACCAGGCACTTAGTTATGCAAAAAAAATGATGGGTGATGAATTTCCTGAAAACACCATTCAGGTTTACCTGATAGCCATTTCCGAAATAAAAATAAATATGGAGCTTAGTGAAAGCGTAAAATCAGCAGGCGATAAATTAATTGCAACTATTATAAATGATTTGTAAATGCTATGATACATCTGCCAAAAGAAACTATACCGGGTGCTGCATCATTTGCTGCAGACAGTGATGTTTATCTGGAAGCATCACATATCTGCATAAAAAAAAATATTGCTGAAAAAATTTTTGGTAAAGAAACTGTGGTGCTGAGTGTTTACTATGCAAAAGACAATAGTTTTATGGCAGCACCAGCCTGCGAAGAATTATTTAAAAATCTGCACAAAGCCAGTCAGCAAATGCTGAAGAGTAAAAATGCAGCAGGCGATAAATCAATTTCTATACAGGAGCTGGCATTGGATAATGATATAAATGAACAGGACCGTAATCTTGAATTTGCAGCAGAGGAAGCACTGCACATTTTAAAAATAAAATTGTAATTATGAGCGAAAAGTTATTGTACGTTTATTACCAGGATAGTTTAGATGCACCCACCATTCACGAGTATATCGAATCTATAGAACGATTAGATGAAATTGTTGCCGTGCAGCAAACCGATACAATAATGAATGGGGTATCCAATGCTATTTACATCAATGAAAACCGCATTCACATCAGGCCCGACTGGTTGGATAAACGTCCGGCAATTGTTTTTCCTTCTGAAATACCTTTTAATAAAAATTATTTTTTGGGAGTGGTGTTTGGTATGCTGGGCAATGAAGAAAAGTATCCTCAATATTTTACAGCCTACCCGGCAATGCTCAATATTTTTGATTTAATACAAACCATTACAAAAGGAGAAGAAGGCGACAGCGCTTTAGAAAACATTTTACGCCATACAAAATTTGTGCATCCATTCGAAAATTATGCCTTCAATCACAATGTGGCTGTTGCATTAAATTATGGCCATTACAGCAATGATATAAATGCCGAAGCCATCGAAGCGCATTATGCAGATGCATTGCAGTTAGCCTTTGAGCCTTCTTACAAAGCATTTACTTTAAA
>JAYUBR010000983.1:0-1149 GCA_043740775.1 Ferruginibacter sp.
TGGCGCAGTAATTGGTAATAATTGCATCCTGGGGCAAAATGTTTACGTGGATAATAATGTGGCGATAGGTAATGGGGTAAAAATTCAAAATAATGTATCTGTCTATAATGGCGTGATATTGGAAGATGGGGTATTCATTGGGCCATCGGCGGTATTTACCAATGTAATAAACCCCCGGAGTTTTATAGAACGGAAGAATGAATTTAAAAAAACGCTGGTACAAAAAGGCGCAAGTATTGGTGCCAATGCTACCATTGTTTGTGGAGTAACTATTGGTGAATATGCCATGATAGGCGCAGGAGCCGTTGTTACAAAAGATGTACCGGCTTATGCACTAATGGTGGGGAACCCGGCACGTAAAATTGGTATTGTTGATGAAGCCGGCGTTAAAAAATAATAAATAAAAAGACCGGCCATATCCATCAGAATGAAACATGTACAGGAATGTATCTTTCACCTGAATCAGGCCCGGGTTTTAAAAAAATTGTACGCTAAATAATAAAATAGAACTGATGAAAGTTGTAATATTTGCTGGAGGTCTTGGCACAAGGTTAATGGAGGAAACAGAAGCAAGGCCAAAGGCTATGGTAGAAATTGGAGGTAAACCCATTCTCTGGCATATCATGAAAATTTATGAGAACTATGGATATCATGATTTTATATTATGCCTTGGGTACAAAGCACAATTTATAAAAGAATATTTTCTCAATTATTTCCTTTATAATTCTGATGTCACCATCGAACTGGAAAAGAATAAAGTAGATGTACACTTTTCCAATACTGAATCTTTTAAAATAACCCTGGTAGATACCGGCTTGTTGACGAATACTGCCGGGCGCCTGAAAAGAGTGGAAAAATATTTAAACGGAGAGCGCTTCATGCTTACTTACGGTGATGGTGTTTGTGATGTTGATATAAAAGAACTTATAAGGTTTCACGAAAGAAGCTTAAAACTGGTTACCCTTACTTCTGTAAAAATTCCTGGAAGATTTGGTAATTTAGGCACTGATGAGCAGGGAACAGTTATTCATTTTGAAGAGAAGCCCGAGGGAGATGGCTTGTGGATAAACGGAGGGTTTTTTGTAATGGAAAGCAGCGTATTTAAATACCTGGAAGGAGATATGGACAACACTCAGTGGGAAAAAGAAC
>JAYUBR010000984.1:0-1148 GCA_043740775.1 Ferruginibacter sp.
GACAAAGTCTTTGCCCCTCTTTTTGGAAACGGTTGGGGTTTGTTCACACATTCTAATGGCACTTCCAATTTATTTCCAGTGATTTAAATAATAGGATTACCCAGATAAGGCGCAAAATTAGAATAGATAATAGGCAGTTACTAATTAAATTAGTATATTTATAGCTAAATTAATTAGTATGTTCCAGGGAATATCCATTGCAACGTTCAACAAGTCGTTTAAAAACGAGGAGGATTGTAAACAATATCTTTTTGCTATGAAATGGAAAAAAGGATATAAGTGCCGACGATGCAGTTGTACACGAAGCAACAAAGGTAAAACCAGCTTTCATTTGAGGTGTAAGGTTTGTGCCTATGATGAATCTGTTACTGCCCATACAATGTTTCATAAGTTGAAAGTTCCGTTGTTAAAGGCATTCGGTATGGCTTTTCGCTTGTCAGTTAGGAAAAAAGGCATGTCCACTGTGGAGTTATCCAAAGAGTATTCGATTAACCAGAAATCCTCCTGGTTATTCAAAAGGAAAACGCAGGAAGCCATGAAAAGTAGCGGGGAGCATTTACTAGATACCAAGGTAGAAGTTGACGAAATATTAATAGGGGGTCCTGAAAAAAACAAACGAGGCAGGAATAAAGGAGATAAGAAGCTTGTGGTCATCGCAGTTGAAAAAGTGAAAGGAAACAAGATAGGACGGGCGTATGCTGAGGTAATACAACAAGCTAGTGGTGATTGTTTTAAGCCTTTTTTTGAACGATATATCGATAAGGATAATGCACAAGTGATCACAGATAGTTGGAAAGGCTACCTGCCTTTAGAAAGTGAATTTGAAATAAGGCAGAAACTATCGAATGGTGGAAAAGGCTTTCCAGGACTACATATTGTGATTATGAATTTAAAAGGATGGTTGAGAGGAATTCATCACCACTGTTCAGAAAGATTTACAAATGGTTATTTGAATGAATTCTTTTTCCGATTTAACAGAAGAAATTTTTTAACAAGCATATGGCACAAGCTAATTGAGCGATTTATGATAAATCAACCTTACAGCTATAAAGCCAATGCGCTCTAAATGGGTAATCCTATTTTTTTAAATTAAAAAAAATCTCGTAATTTTTTTCTTCCTCCTGCTTGTGAGCACTGTTTATTTTGTT
>JAYUBR010000985.1:0-4088 GCA_043740775.1 Ferruginibacter sp.
GCTAACCAGCCTGTAAACAGTAACCCAGGCAATAACAACCAGAATGGAAATTATCCTGTAAGGCCGCAGAATAATTTTCCCGGTAACAAGGATCAAAACAATAACAATTATCCCGGCAGAAGCAATAATAATATTGAAAGGCCACAGCAGCAAAACAGTCCGCAGCCTTCACCCGGTCAGCAGCAGTTACCGCAACGAAATATGCAGCAAAGACAGCAGCAGCAGTCGACGCCGCAACCGCAACAAAGAATAGAACGACCCAATGGTGGTAGTTATAATGAAGGACGGCAAAGGGCTGAACAGGAACATAACCAACGTCTGCCATCGCAGGGTGGTGAAGGCAGAGACAGAAGGCCGGGAAGAGATTAATTTTCTACATCAAAACCATTATCAATTATCAAATTTACAATCATGAAAATAAAATTTTTATTGCGCTTGTAATTATAGGTCCGATATCACTGGCCTCCTGCAGCGGAAGTAGGGTGATGGTAACCGAAAGGCCCATAACTACACGGCCATTTGCACCAGGGCCAGGATATATTGATAGATGGTGACTGGATGATGCGTGGCGGACATTATGTTCATCAACAGGGATATTGGGCTGCCCCAAGAGCCAACCACCGTTGGCAAAGTGGCCGCTTGCAACAATATAACAATGGCTGGCAATGGCGCCACGGATATTGGCACAGATTGGTATAAATCAGCAAGGATGCAGTTGTAAAGACAGCATCCTTTTTTTATGCGGACTACTCATAACCTGTCCGCAAAAAACAATTTCTTTTTTCTGGCATATTATTTTGTGTAGTAATAATTCAATCATTAAACTTTACATCATGCAACAAGAACTTCATTTTGAACATGGCGACATGACAGGCGCTATTTCCATCACACTGGCCAACGGTCTTACACTGGATGATTTTTGTGTACAGCATATTGCTGAATATAACCGCGACAGGTTTGAGGCTTTTGCTATCAGGCTTTTTTTTGGAAAAGAAACAGTGATAACCGTATATGCTGTAGACAAAATTAGAGAAGAAGACAGCGACCTTAAGGCTGAAAAAATTGCAGTAAAAAAATTCAAAATAAATACTATCCCTGTGAATGAACTATTCAGTTACTGTGCAGCTTTTAATTGTACCCTTACCACCGGCAATTATAATCTGGAAGATATGGAAGTGATGAATAAATAAACAGGTGCTAATTTGGAACCAGGTTGATTGGAAGAATGAATTCCCAACGGTTTTTTACTAACTGGTTTCTGTAATTGGGATCCACTAAATGAGAAAAGCGGATGCCGAAGGTTGCCTGCAAGGCATTCCATATTTTGGTATCAAAATAAAGCTCGCCACCGGTGCTACGGTTTTTAAGCCAGGCAGTTGTACCGTTGTTTCTTTTTGCGCTTACACTGGTATAATCGTAAAAAGCATTGAGCCGGATGCGTTGAAAAAATATGATATTGCCAAAGCCCAAGTCGGGGTACAATAAAGGCAAATGATAATTAACACCCACTTTATACATGGTTGGCTGGCTCAATGCATCATATCCTCTTGAATAAGAAAAATTATTGCTGAACAAATCAGGCAATGTGTCTCTTTTTTGAAAAGCCCCATTGATTACGAGGCTATGATTGGTGAACAAACCAGGGAAATAGAGAGAAGCTGAACCTACCAGTTTATGACTATTCCGGTAATTAAATGCATCCCTGTAACTAAAAGAAACAGTTTGTGCCCAGCGTGGATTAATTTGTTGACGGGCCCGTTGCGACACATTACTAAAAGAAAGAAAAGTACTGGCATAATTGATTCCCTTATTGGTAAATACATTTTTCCCAATGCCTCTATAATACAATTGTTCCACATTATAACTACCTCCAAAATTTACATATTTTGAAGTTGTACCGCCAACAAAACTAAGTGGTATAGAGATGCCTGCATTTATTTTAGCGCTGTTAAACTGAACTGTTTTACCAAATGCGGTATCTACCCGCCTGTTGAAACTTGCAGAAGTACCAAGGTCTAAATATGGGAACCAGCCTGCATAAATAGCATCAAATCCAATCTTGTGGCTTCTGTCGTTGCGGTTATAAGTGTAAGTAAGGCTGTTGGTGAAACTGCTTAAAATATTGTCGCTGTAAAAAGTGTAGCCATATTCAGGATCGCTCACAAAAGGGCGCCAGCTATGAAAATTAAACAACTGAAATGATTTACTGTATTTAATGATGGTATTTTTTGTATAAGTTAATTTATACAATGCCCCCGAGCCCTTGCTGGTTAATGCATTGGCCGTTCCAATATTTTTTACGGCAATTACTGTTGCATTCTCTGCTGATTGCCAATGTATTTGTGCAGTACCTATTGTGGCAAGTCTTGATCCGTCTGCAGTGAATGCGCTAAATAATAAATTTCCTTTTGAATTGATTGCCGGCTGATATACCCCGTTTACATTATTGGTTAGCCGGAATATTTTTTTATCCTGCAACGTAACGGCAAATATTTTATCTGATGGCGTATTATTATCCATGGCGCTGTAATAAACTGTATCATTTTTTACAAAAGGAAAGCCCACCACATTAAACGAAAACGGAGTAACAGTTTCTGTTTCTCCATTGCTGAGGTTCACTTTTACAAGTGCCATTTGTCCTTCAGGATTTCGCACAGCAGCGATTGCTGAATACCCATCCAGGTAAGCACTTTGTGTAAAAAAATAATTATTTGGATTAGGGATTTGCTTAATCAGTTTACCTGTATAACCATCAATCCGGTGAAGACTGTTTCCACCATTTACTTGTACATTTACAGCCAATATTTCGCTGCCATCTTTATTAATTACCGGGGAAAAATATTTTGTTTTAAAAGTAAGTTCCTTCTTTTCTTTTGTATACAAATTCAGCAATTGAATATTGCTGTAATCCCTGTTGCCCCATCGTGGGTCCGACTGATAACTTGCATAAACGATCCTTCCGTTGTTGTAAGAAAAGTAGTCATCAATTACAATTTTTTTTACGCTGATTTTTTCTTCTTTTCCATTTACAATCAAATAAAAAGCATTCACCTGTTTGTATGATTTTTTTGTAACAAGAATGCTGTCATCGTTTATATAAACCGGAAAAAGATAACTGGCCACCGTATTTTTTTTAACCGGAGTGATGTACTGAAGCTCCGATGCAGCTTTATCCTGCGGCGTGGTTTGAGTTTTAAAATAATTCAGTGCATCCTGCCCGAACTGGGGATATGTTTTGCCGGAGTATTTTTCTATAGCTTTATTAAAAGAATAAAAGAAACCTTTAAAATGCACCGCGTCAGCCGTTACTTTTTGCCAGAAATCAGTACCATATTTTTCATTACCATAAGCCACCAACTGATAGCCTAATTCGTAATGATCGGGCGTATAATCTATTAAAGAACCGCTGCGTAATTTCATCCAGCTATAATTTTTATTACCCATTTGCAGTGATCTGAACCCGTTATAAAAAAACGGCATCCTGCCCCTGCCCTGCGCACTTACCAATGTTTCCTGCCATACTGCATCGCCTTCAAAAAAATAATCAGGAATGGTAATACCGTTGGCCAGTAACTGTCCTTCCTGCCCAAGAAAAAACGAAAATACTTTGGTTAGCCCGCTGTTAAAATTAGCAAACTGCTGCATGTGCCTGTTTTCATGAATGATCAGGTTATCATCACCCCTTATGCTGCCGTTACTAAAATTATCCTGTCCAGGCATTAAATTTAATTCGCTGATAACCGGTGCCAGCCTTACATAAGCATTAGGGATGGTTGTTTGATTGAGCAATACGATATTCCATTTGCGCTGACGGTTGCCAATTGTATGTGTTGTGGTACTATCCAGTAACTGAACAATATTATTGATCCTGCTGGCCTGGCTATCCAACCCCTTTGGAAAAATAACCCTTGCTGATTGGGTATTTATCTGCTGCCATTTTAAAGCCGCCGGATTACCGCCTAAGTTTTGTGCTGAAGTAAATAAAGAGATAAAAAATAATAAAGGAAGTAATAATTTTTTGATGATCATGCAATAAAGTTAAGTAATAAGTATTGCTCCATTTCCTAAACAGAAGTTATTTGCAGTTA
>JAYUBR010000986.1:0-4079 GCA_043740775.1 Ferruginibacter sp.
ACCCAACAGAAGAAAGGATTGAGGACATGTATGAAAGCAGCCTGAAATATAGTACTACACACCTGCTTCCCTGTTTAATCTCATCTTCGCATGAAAATATTCTTAAGGGCATTGAGGCCATTAGAAATTATAAAACAAAATATGGAAATGGCGTATTAGGAATGCACCCGGAAGGCCCGTTTATCAACCCTGTAAAACGTGGCGCACACCTTGCCATAAATGTACGCAAACCAACGAATGCCGCTTTGGAAGAAATTATACGGTACGGAAAAGATGTAATAAAAATTATCACTATTGCACCAGAATGTTTTAAGGATGAGCAAATTGAAATGCTGGTGGAAAGCGGTATTATTATTTTAGCAGGTCATTCTAATATGACTTATAAACAAGCGCAATATTATTTTTCAAAAGGGATTAAGTTAGTAACGCATTTGTTTAATGCAATGACGCAATTTAGTCACCGGGAGCCTGGTCTTGTTGGTGCAACTTTAGAAAACGAATCCGTATTTGCTCCAATTGTTTTGGATGTAGCTCATTGCGATTACGCAGCGGCAAAGCTTGCTTATAAATTAAAAAAAGATAAATTATTGCTGATTAGTGATGCGTTGTTTTTAGGAAGAAAAATGAAGCATTTTAAATGGGAAGGTTTTGAAGCCATTATAGTGGATGGATTTTATGGAAATGAAGAAGGCAACCTGTCCGGAGCACCTATTTCAATGGCAGAAGCTGTTCGCAATGCGGTTCTTCACTTGGATGCACCTGTAAGTGAAGCTATAAAAATGGCTACAAGCAGGGTAGAGAATGCCATCAACATGGAAACCCAGGCAGGTAAAATTAAAGCAGGGTTTTCTGCAAGTTTTGTTAAGTTCAATAACGACGCAACCTTAATGGAAGCACTGGTTTTTTAAATCAGTTTTCACATCTCAGTATCTTTTAACCAGCCTCTTAAAGTATCACGATCCTTCTTCATTTTTGCAGCCTTCTCAGACATTGTCTCTTTATCAGAAAGATATTAACAATGAATGGAAAACGGCCCGTTCATTTTATTTTCTTTGAGGAGAGAAATAAATTTTTTATAATCAACCACCCCTTTCAATTGTGCCGATAAAAGGTTTCAATAAATCAAATCCGATTGGCCACGAATTAGCGCCTTCAACAGTAGCATGAAATAAATCACACTGAACACCAGTCCATAGAGAATCCATATTTTTATTACTTCCAAAATATCCCATAGAGGTGCTCCAAATCCGCCACCAGAATGGTTTTGACATTCTCCCCGGATATGATATTTCTGGTTCAATTTAGCCAGTTTTTTAAACGCAGTTTTAAAAGTTTCCAGATTGTTGGCGATACTTTTCTTTTCATCATAAAAGCGGCGGCCCATCCGGTAATACTGAATTCCCAGCGAAGCGGCTGTTTTTAAAATGGGTTCTGTAAACGGGTCATCCGCTTCCCAAATATCTGTTGTAATCATGTAAATATTTAAACCCTTTTGCTTTGCTGCTTTTATCGCATTGGGCAAATCTCTTGCAACATTTTCAGGAAGTACATGACCTCCCGGTCTTACGGTAAGGTCTATTCCATCAAAGCCCATATCCGCAACAAGGGAAGCCATTTGATCATAGCCCAGCTCCGGTAAATCCTTTGAAAAAATACTAATCTTCGCAGCTTCATTATATGCTGCGGATTTGAATGGTTTTAAAGTAACAAGAGTAATTGCACAACTGAATTGAATTGGCAAGTGAAACCTCCTGCGGCCATTGCAGCGTTGTTTATAAAATTTCTCCTTGAAGTTTTCATGTAATTGTTGTTATGAGGAAAGTTTTTTTTAGCCTAAACTTCAAAATACTTTAAAGAACCAGCCGCCTTTTGTTATTGAACATTTTGTGTCTTCATATTGGCACCTGTCAACTTATATACCTTCCCATCTGTCTTGGTTAAAATATATAATTCACCTTTTGAATCCCGGCCAAAATGCAGATCGGCACGTTCATTTTTACAAAGCTCTTTAAGGGTGTGTGATATGCCTTTGATTGAAACTTTCCATTCCATTACCGGAGCCATTTTTCCCAGTTTGATATCAGCAATATTGATGTAAAATAACCTCCCTGTGGCAATGTCGCCAAACAGGTATTTTCCTTTAAGTTGGGGTATAGATTTACCCCAGTACTCAAGTCCGCCACAGGTCGCAATACCTTCATCGTGGTCGTATGCCGCAACGGGGTAGGTAATTTTATAAATGCTATCATTTGCTGCAAGCGGATAAACTTTATTCAAATCGCCAAGTGGGTCCAGCACAAAATTACCCTCTTTTATTGGCCAGCCATAATCATGTCCCGGCAGTACAAGATCTATTGCTTCAATATTTCCCTGCCCAATATTACAGGCCAGCAGTTGGCCTGATTTAGTCCAGCTAATGCGGTGAGGATTTCTAAAACCATACGCATAAATTTCTCCCAGCTTCCTGGTGATCTGGCCTGCAAAAGGATTGTCTGCCGGAATACCATAATGGCCGTTAGCGCTGTTACTTCCAGCCGGGTTTAAACGAAGAATGGTTCCCCACACTTTATCGGTATTGTGTGCCAAAAAAGGATAGCCCTCTTCAACAGCGGCACCATCACCGATGCATACATACAATAGTCCGTATTCTTTAGTGCCGGGTTTGGAAAGCGGATTGAAAGCAATTTCCTGAACACCATGCATGCCGGTAACCATATTTACTCTAAATAGTTCTCGGCTTGTTCCTGAAAAAATAGCCGCATTGGGGGTTGTAGTTTTCCATTCTGTCAGCACCCATTGTAGGGTTACTTTAATAGAGTCTGCATAACCAAAATCAGCCTTGCCCGAGCCGGGAGCTTCGGCATGAGTGGTATATAAGAGTCCATTTTTTGCAAAATCTGGATGAAAAGAAAAACTGCCGAAACCGGTAGCCACTCTTGGTTCGTGAATGAATTTCGGTTTCAATTTAGCCATGTCCATATAAACGGTGGGCTTATTATTTTGAAGTCTATACAACTTGCCCCGTAGGTCTACAATAAAAGTGTTGCCAGTATGTGGCTCAAAATCTAATTTGGTAATCCTGGCTGCAGGTATCTGGTCACTGTCGATAGAAGGTGGAATTTGTGTAACCAGGTCCATGTCCACCGTAAGAGTAGAAAGTTTAATTGGTTCGGGTATTGGATTGGATATTGCGTTGTCATTTTTTGCCAGCTTTGGGTTAGGCAATTTTTGTGTATTCAAAAAAGCAATAATACTGTTGATCTCCTCTTTTGTAAGATTGGAAAAGACGGTCATGGTTATCTTATATTTTTTAAGTAATTCATTGGCTCGGCTATCTCCTGATTCAATAATTTTTTGGGGATCTTTCACGAAATCCTCAATCCATTCAGCAGATACGGAATCAGTTATACCACCTAATTGCGGACCGATACCATCCTGTTTAAAATTGTGGCAACCACCGCAATATCGATTGAAAGAAGCCTTGCCTTTGGCTATTACTATGGTGTCGGTAGAAATTGCACTGTTATTAAAGAGCGAGCCGGAGTTGCAGGAGATGAGATACTGCAGAAGCATTAAGCCGCTTGAAATAGTAAAAATTGTTTTTTTCATGAATAATTGATTAATACTGTTGAATATGTTTTCAGAAATAGGCCATTTCAGATAATACAGGTTGTTGTAAGCTTATATTTATAATACTCATTCAAGTTTATTTTGGATGAGAGTATGGCCATTTTATTTTTATTTTGAACATTTAATTAATAAATAAAAGTAAAAATATCTTATTTTTCCTTTACTTTGGTACTCAATTAAAAATTTTCATAAACAATGTACAGGTGAATTCTTTAAATAAGATACCTTTTTAAAAGGATAAACTACGTTAATTAAATTCGTTATTGATTATTATTGTATAATTCTTAAAAAATTGCTTGCATTTGCTTATTATTATAAATAATTTGAACTTTTATTTATAATTAGTCGTTTATAAATTAAACAGAAACTTATGAAAAATGGGGAAGGTAAATCTACAGTAAGCCGCAGAATAAAAATTCTGGAATCACTTAAAGTTCATGGCCAGGTTA
>JAYUBR010000987.1:0-1142 GCA_043740775.1 Ferruginibacter sp.
CTGGTCTTCCATAATCTGCGGATTCCGTCCCATCCATTCCGTGAACACGATAACCTGATTTTCTGATAGATCAGGCAACGCATCCACGGGTGTTTCCCGGATGGAGTACACCCCCCCAATCGTGATCATTACAATCCCTGTCAGAACCATGAACCTGTTGTGAATTGCCCATGAAATAATTTTTTCAATCATTTTTTGCTCTGTTAAAAGTTTTTTGACATACTTCTAAATTGCAGAACAAAATAAGGCCGATAACCACCCCCCCACTATGACCTAAATGAGCCCAAAACCTGACTAAAATCATTCCATTGTAGCTATTAATCTGTTACGGCATACCACCATTTTCAAACCAATAGCTTATACCATTGGGACCTTTACAACGGGTATTGTACGGGTAACTTTTTGAGTTGCTACATCTATTACAGAAACAAAAACCTTGTTTGAAACCGGTCTTTCCATGAGTTCTCCCTGTCGGCAACATAAAGCAACCTGCTATCGGGTGTAGCATACAATTGGATAGGGCCATGTGCACCTGTGGGTAATGGTATTCTTTTTGGCTACATACAATTTGCCATTTGAATACCTTAATCCATGTGGTGAGTGCCCTGTTCCTAAATCAAACTTTCGCAGCACTTGAAATGTTGAAGCATCTACTTGTATAACCTGGTCGCTTTCTTTAGCCGTTACAAAAGCGTATTTTGATTCATTGTCTAAAACCACATGAGCCACATGTAAATCTTTACCAAGTTGAATACGCATTTTTATTGTACCGGTACCCGGATACAGTAATATCACTCTACAACTGCTCAATTACTTTTTGTAACCTGGCTCCTACTTCTGCGGCAATATCATGCAATTCCTTATTTTCAATTGATTGCATCGAGGCTGATGGATCAACAGCAGAAACCTCTACCTTACCTGTTACTTTTTCCTGAACAATCACGTTACACGGCAACAGGATTCCGATTTTATCCTCCGCCAGCAAGGCTTTGTAGGCAAATGGCGGATTGCAGGCGCCCAGGATTTTATAGTTATAAAAGTCCACATCAAGCTTTTTCTTTAATGTAGCTTTTATGTCAATTTCTGTCAATATGCCAAAACCTTCAGATTTGAGAGCTTCTGTAACTTTTTGAACTGCGTCG
>JAYUBR010000988.1:0-4075 GCA_043740775.1 Ferruginibacter sp.
TTTAAGGTAAGACCTGATTTTTAAATGATTCAACTTTAAAGCGAACAAACCATTAAATTGTATACAATGATTTATAGTCAATTATGTACAGTAACTTAGTAAAACTTAAAATAATTACCTGATTATAGTAGCAGCTTTTAGCGTGGCGGTGAAAACTTAGCCTCCTTAACATATATATTATACTTAGCTAAAAGATGTATTGTACGATGGACAAAAAAAGTATTTTAATTTTCTACATCAGGTAAAATAAATGGCCTAATTTGTATATTAATTACTTTTATAAAACTTAAGAACTCTACGTTTTTAAGTTTTAAAAGATTTACTAATATTTTAAGAAAATCCATGATGCTGTTAATAATTTTAAATGTATTTTTTTTTCTAGCCTTCCTTGCATTTGCCTACGTAAATTTAAATGATAATGATGCCTGGCTTTGGGTAAGTATTTATATGGTAGCAGCCATTTGCTGCGGTTTGGCAGCGCTTCACAAATTTTATCCAAGAGTATATTTGGTGGTTATTTCTTTCTACTTAATATATGCGCTTATGCTTTTTTTTGCAAAAGATGGTGTGCGGGATTGGATCACAAAATATAAAAAAGAAAGCCTTGTACAAACCATGCAGGCAACAAAACCATATATTGAAAAAACCAGGGAATTTTTTGGGTTACTAATTATAAGTGCTGCCCTGACAATTAATTATTTTGCAGCTTAATATTCAAGTGATGAAAAATGATGTTCTTTCCGCAACTTCAGCAACGTTTGTACTTTTTATAACGTCGCTTATAAAAGAGCATTGCAGTACTGAAAATTTTTTATGGCTCCAGCAAAAAGCTGAAATAATAAATACTACCAGCGATCTTTTACAAACCCAGCTATGTTTTGCGGCTATCCCGCGAAAGATAGAAAAAAAAATTCTTCACTTAAGCGCTGATCAGCAAAAGGAAATATTGGATTTATTACCTGGGTTGTTTATTGAAGGCTGGTCGTTACATCGTTTGTGCAGACTATATATTTTAATACAAATTAATGCGGCTGAAAAGGAGCAATACTGTAAATTAATTGAAGGCCTTTTTGTAAATGCAGAAATGAATGAACGGGCAGATCTTTACGCAGCATTGCCCGTGTTTAGCTTTCCAGAATACTGGATAAAATATTGTGTGGAAGGTATTAGAAGCAATATGGGGATCGTGTTGGAAGCCATCATATATAACAATCCTTATCCTGCAAAATATTTACAGGAAGCTGCCTGGAACCAGATGGTATTAAAAGCATTTTTTAATGAAAAAGATATTAATCGTATAGTGGGTTTGGATGAACGGGCAAACAGTTCCTTAGCTAAAACGCTGATTGATTATGCAGAGGAGCGCAGGGCTGCTAAACGTTCTGTTAATGTTCAATTATGGCGGCTGGTTGGTAAATTTATTGATGAATCAAATTATCAACTCATAAAAAATTTATATACAGCTACAGATGAAAAAACAAGATTTGCTGCGGCGCTTGCTTGTTATGCAAATGATTATAAACCTGCACAGCAACTATTAAATACCGTACCCGGGATAGAACAGAAAATAAAAGAAAATAAATTAAACTGGAGTAATATCAGTGCATAAAACTTAAATAAAGTTTTTAGGGTAGCCTACTACAAACCTTATAAATTTGGTTTTTAAAATAATGTAAAAGGTTAATTGCTCGTTATTAAAAAAGGTTAAATTTCAATCGTACACAAAAACTAAATATTTTATGAACATTTACAAACTTATATATGTGTTGCAATAATTCCTTGAATGAACCAATAATACACACGGATAAAGCCGCTGCAGCAGATCTTCAAAGCATACGTGGAATGAAATTTTTTGATCCGCATATTCACATGACGAGCCGTACTACCGACGATTACCAGGCAATGTCAGACGCTGGTATTGTTGCATTGATTGAACCTTCTTTTTGGCTGGGGCAACCGCGTACCGGCACTGATACTTTTCGGGATTATTATAATAGTTTAATTGGGTGGGAAAGATTTCGTTCCTCTCAATTCGGTATTAAACATTATTGCACTATTGGTCTAAATTCCAGAGAGGCAAACAATGAAGCACTTGCAGAACAGGTAATGGAAATATTGCCGTTATTTATTTATAAGGAAGGGGTGGTTGGTATTGGTGAAATTGGTTTTGATGATCAAACTTTATTGGAAGAAAAATATTTTCGTTTGCAATTGCAGCTTGCAAAAGATGCAGGTTTGCCAGTACAGGTTCATACACCACACCGGGATAAAAAGAAAGGGACTCAGCGAAGTATGGATATTGCTTTGGAGCATGGTCTTGATCCGTATACTGTAATTATCGATCATAATAATGAAGAAACTGTAAAAGATGTATTGGACAAAGGCTTTTGGGCCGCTTTTACAATATATCCATTTACAAAAATGGGTAATGAAAGAATGGTAGATATTATAAAGCAATATGGTACCGAACGAATAATGATTAATTCTGCAGCAGATTGGGGTATAAGCGATCCTTTGGCAGTACCTAAAACAGCAGCACTTATGAAACAAAGAGGCATCAGCGATGCTGATATTTTGTTAGTTTCTTATCAAAATGCCATTACTGCTTTTGGTCAAAGCGGACAAATAGACGAAGCTGATTTTAATGCAGCAAAAAATCCAGATCAATCAGAAAAGTTTGAAGGTAATTCGATACTTCGTGGTGGGCAGCAACCGCGTATTAATGCTTCTTCTATCATCATCAGCTAAAATTTATCTTGAAAAAAATTACTTCTTTTTTACAATTAATGCGGCCTGCCAATATTGTTACTTCTATAGCCGATGTACTTGCTGGTGTTGCAATTTCAGGATATTTTGCTGGTGCTCCATCTTCTTCAAATTTAATAATCGCTGTACTTTTGTTGTGTCTTTCAACCGTTGGCTTATATGGCGGCGGTGTTGTTTTTAATGACGTGTTTGATGCAGAACTCGATAAGATTGAAAGACCGGAACGCGCCATTCCAAGCGGAAGAGTTACGCTGCAGGAAGGCATATTACTTGGAATTATCTTATTGATAATTGGTATAGTAAGTTCTTTTTTTGTAAATAATATTTGCGGGGTTATTGCGCTTTTAATAGCTGCCTGTGCACTCGTGTACGATAAATGGGGCAAGCATTTATCTATTTTAGGGCCTTTAAATATGGGCCTGTGTCGTGGCCTGAACCTTATGCTGGGCGTAAGTATTGTAACAATACAGCTTAGTAATTTCTGGTTCCTGGCACTTGTTCCAATTATCTATATCGCATCTATAACAATGATAAGCAGGGGAGAAGTACACGGCGGAAAAACGAAGGCGTTTTATTTTGCAGGCTTGCTGTATCTTTTAGTTATAACAGCCATTTTATTCTTTTCTTTTTATAAAGATAAAACCCTCATAACATTAATTTTTTTACTCCCTTTTGCCTGGATGATTTTTACACCTTTGTACAAGGCTTGCAAGGAGCCTGTTGGTAAAAATATTGGTAAGGCTGTTAAAGCAGGTGTTATTGCTTTAATACTTTTAAACGCATGTTGGGCTGCCGCATTTGGTGCTATGTGGTTAGCAATAATTATAATTTTGTTATTGCCTGTGTCTTTGTTTCTGGCCAAAAAATTTGCCGTAACCTAGCAGGGATTTTTTATTACTGAGTTTTTTAAATAGGAATATATGGATTTTATAAAACAGCAATTTAGTGTACAGTTTGAATACAATGTTTATTTTACGACCGCACTATTTAACCTGCAAAATGTAGTTTTTGCTAATTTTTTAAAAGAAAAAAGAACAGCTTCTTTACAAAAAATATTTTTTGTAATTGATGAAAATGTTATTCGGGAAAATAGCAATCTTGTGGCTGAAATTAAGGCATATTTTAAAAAATATGATACAGTTGTTTTGGTAAATGATATTTTAATTATGCCTGGTGGCGAAGCTGTTAAAAATGACCTTATACTCTTTAATAAAATTGTAGAAGCAGTAAATAACAGCAATTTAGACAGGCATTCTTATATTGTAGCCATTGGCGGTGGTTCTTTGCTGGATGTTGCTGGTTATGCGGC
>JAYUBR010000989.1:0-4072 GCA_043740775.1 Ferruginibacter sp.
AGGTTCCTCATGAGATATATTTTTGATTGTTGAAAATTTTTTGAGCAAATCCATTGTGTCTGATAGTCAATATTTTTCATCGTCCCCTTCCACATTATCTGCATCCATTTTCTCCTCTTCACACCTACCCTAACAAATCCATACAAGCTTATATACATCCTGGCAATTCATACCAATGCAAATTCGCCATCCAAATAACCACGCCATGCGGTAAACAACAAATGTTACCTGGTAATAATTAAAAAGACAAGCATAATAAAATGGCTGAAACAATATTCGCAGGTAAACAAATAAAAGAAATTGTTTTACACTAATATTTTACCGGCCTTGAATTTTCGGATACAAAAATCTACTGGTGTTTTAAATATTTCTTCATGTGCTACCGTCCATCAATACGGGAGATGGGTAATGCGGGTAAAAAAGCCTGGATATTTGTTCAGATAATTGCATTTGTTTTCTTTTATGCTTCCACAATCATCTTACCGGTATTTTCGCCCTCAAACAATCCAAGCAACGCAGCGGGTAACTGATCAAAACCATGAATGATAGTTTCGGTAAATTTTAATTTTCCTTCTTTTAGCCATTGAGCTAATTGATGCATGCCCTCAGGAAAACGGCTTTGATAATTGCTTACAATAAAACCCTGCATCAATACGCTCCTGGTGAGCAGCATAGGTTGAAGGCGTGGGCCCATGGGTATTTCAATGCCATTGTACAATGATATTTGCCCGCACAAAGCAATCCTTGCATGAAAGTTAATATTGCTGATTACAGCATCAGATATCGGTCCGCCTACATTATCAAAATAGATATCTACACCATTGGGACAACTATCTGCAATGGCTTTTTTTATGTCTGGTGTGGTTTTATAATTGATAGCTTCATCAAAACTAAATTGCTTTTTTAATAAGGTTGTTTTTTCATCAGATCCTGCAATGCCAATAACACGGCAACCTTTTATTTTGGCAATCTGACCCACTACCACGCCTACAGCACCAGCAGCGCCGGATACCACTACGGTTTCGCCATCTTTAGGTTTACAAATATCCAGCAAACCAAAATAAGCAGTAAGACCCGTCATGCCCAGGATACTTAAATAATAACTGGGTGGTGCAATGGCTGCGTCAATTTTCTGCAGACCTTTTGCCGGCGCAATGGTTTGAACACGCCAGGGTAATCTGCCGGTTACCAAATCACCTATTTTAAAATCAGTTCCCTTGCTGGCAATTACTTTTGCCACCACACTCCCTTCTATTGGTTTACCTATTTCAAAAGAAGGTACATAAGATTTTGCATCATTCATCCTGCCACGCATGTAAGAATCTACTGAATAATACATGCCCTGCACCAATACTTCGCCATCCTGTATTTCAGGTAACTCAATATTTTCAAATGCAAAATTGGCGTGTGTGGGCATTCCTTTGGGCCTTGATGCCAACACTATTTGGTATGTACTCATAACATAAGCTTTACAGATGAACAGGGTATTGCTGTTTAAAATTCCTGCATTCCCTGCTTCTTTTAAAATAATTTTTATTGCTTTGAAAAATAATTTTTAACAAAGGCGTGTTGCTGATTCTCTGTCATCTTATCAGCCGGCTCAATGGCTATTTTTATTTTTTCGAAATGGTGATCTTCCCTTAAAGTATTCAACAACTCTGTTTTGGCATCGGTAGGTCCAAACACAAGTACTTCATCATAATTGATGATAACCTCTCCTATTTTTTTGTAGTATTCGGATTGTTCCCGCTGCTCCCTGTTGTGGATCGTCTTTTCTCCTCTATCAAGATTAAGCTTCTTTTCTTCAGGAGTAAACTCAGATGTTATCTGTTTTTCTTCAATCCCATCTTGTGTAAATTCCATTACATGGGCACTTGCATGATCCATCCAGATACCTAATTTTTTTTCTTTTTTCATGATGTTATTTATTTTTTATGGTGTGATGTGATTTGTTATTTGCATTTCGCTAACCTGCTGAATAGTCATGAGCGTATTTTGTTTCAACGTTTAGTTGTCCTTGTTTTAAGCCATCACTAAAAGCAGCCAGCGATTCGACAAACTTACTGATGAAAGTTTTTGTTTTTTCATCTGTTAAATTACCTGCTTCGTCAAATTTGGCATCGCCCTGAACAATCATACCTTCATGCAGATTCATGGTACAGGCATTAACTGCCAGCATCATCTGAGGCAGATGATGCTGTGCCCCTTCCACACCCCGGAACGCCATACCTGCACTGATGATACCTACCGGCTTTTTATCAAATGGTTTCTTAGGTGACAGGGAAACAAAATCAATAAAGTTCCCCAGAACACCGGAAACCGGGTCATTATACTGCGCTGTAACAAAGATGATGGCATCAGCCACTTTAATAATATCAGCCAGCTTTTCAACTTCAACCGGAATGTGCTGCTCATGTAAACCGAAATTGTACAGCGGAACTTTGTCTATATATAAATGTTCTATTACTACATTAATGGGTGGAAGTTTTTGTGCCGCTGTCAGCAACATCGAATTATAAGAACCTTCCCGCAGGCTGCCACTGATGGCAACAAAATGGTAGAATTTTTCCATCGCTGTAATTTTTACTGCATTAGCTATTGATCCATTCGTCTTTCAACATTATTGTCATTTCTTCAAATGATTCTATTAATTCATTGTATCGTAGTATTCTTTCGCCGGTTATTTTTTCCTTTTGTTGTAATGGCTGATTAATGTCCGCAACTATACTGTCAACACGCTGATTCATTTTGCTGATTTGTTTGATGTGGAATTAAAAGCGGGTTAATCTTGAAGGGCCACGGTGTTCTTTTGATATTATGAAGGCTGTCCTGCCATCCATCGAATCATTTATCGCGACAGATTCTCCGCTTTTTATAAATGTAATGTGGCCGTTTTTCACCTTCATAATTGCGGGGGTTACAACCATGTCTTTTGCGGTGCCGCAACCGGTAAAAATTACCAGTGCACCGAATAGGATTCTTTTCATTGTTTAAATTTTAGAGGTTTCAATTTTTAACTTTGTATTTCACAGATATCTTTAATAACATAATTTTTACTAAGGTAAAAATCATGCCTGTTTTATGCCAATACCTTAATTATTGCATTGCATTGTTCCGCACATTTTCAGCAGGCCTCAACGCATTTTTTACAATTTTAAAACAGGCATCATTACAATTTTTAAATGTATGATTCCTCAGTTTTTGAAATTATAATTTTCTTCAGTTTTAGGTTTGCTGTACTTCCGTTTGCTGTCGCCCGTTTTTATTCAGATATTATTTTCATAAATGAAATAGCTTTTCAGCTTTATCCTAAAGAGATTCTATTTATTTTTTATAATAGGTTATGATAGTGTAAGGTTTATGATATAATATTGTAACGCATTACACGTTGAACCTTTTATATCACTGCTATCAACTTCTGCTTTGCTTAAAATATTTAATGATGCTGCCTTCCTTAAGGAAGTGCATGTAATGCTGTAGCGGGAGCTATTTCAATAAAATGTTACAAAGCAAAAAATTCAATAAATAAATATGGGGGCAATGAGAACAATGCTGCTCATTTATAAAAATGCCCCCCTCTGGTTAAATCACCGTTCTGCATGATTTATACTATAGAAAGTAAGCCTGGTATTGTAAAAAAAATCTCAAACAAATTAAAGGCAAAAATTAAAAGGTTGCTTTATGATGTAAGTCATGTTATTAAACAAAAAAATGAGATGTGTCATAGGTTTATGCAGTTGTTAAAAATAAAAAAATCTGCAATCATTAAGTTATTACACAGTTTGGGGAAATTTGTAAGCATAGTACGGGGTAGAGGCGCAAATGCACTGCTTCTCTACTTTCCAACAGGATGGTCAATGATATAATTCCAGATTTTGCTAAATGATTTTGCATCTTATAATGTGATCGTGAAAACGGGATTGCCGGTAAATACTCAATGTATTGGGTATCTACCTATAAAATTTATCGTCTTTCCAACAGCATGGGTTGTTGATAATATAATCCTGGATTCGATCAAATGATTTTGCATCCCGTATGATGTGATCATGAAAACGGGACTGCCGGCCAAAAA
>JAYUBR010000990.1:0-1140 GCA_043740775.1 Ferruginibacter sp.
AAGATGCAAAAATATCTTATCAAAATCGCTTGCGATGGTATGGAGCATTGGCGGCGTTATCAGTGTTGCTTGCAATTGCATTTATATTATTCAGAAACAATAAGCAAAAAGAAAAAGCAAATGTTTTACTACAACATCAAAAACAAAAAATAGAGAGCACATTGTCAGAATTAAAGTCAACACAAGCACAGCTTATCCAATCTGAAAAAATGGCCAGCCTTGGAGAACTAACCGCAGGTATTGCTCATGAAATACAAAATCCGTTAAACTTCGTGAATAATTTTAGTGAAGTAAGCAAAGAGTTACTGGATGATATGAAAACAGAATTAGACAAAGGCAATACTGATGACGCAAAAGAAATTGCTAATGATGTAATTCAAAACCTGGAAAAAATAAATCATCATGGCGAAAGAGCAGCCGCTATTGTAAAAGGCATGCTGCAACACGGCCGCAGCAGCAGTGGCATAAAAGAACCAACAGATATAAATGCATTGGCAGACGAATACATGCGGCTCTCCTACCACGGCCTCCGGGCAAAAGACAAATCATTCAATGCAATATTGAAAACAGATTTTGATGAAAGCATCAAAAAAATAAATATCATTCCACAAGATATAGGAAGAGTGTTGTTGAATTTAATCAACAACGCATTTTATGCAGTGAATGAAAAGAAGAAGCAAAGTGCTAACGAATATGAACCAACTGTTACAGTAAGCACAAGCCGCTCCCTGGGAGAAGACCGGGGTAGGGTATTGATAACGGTAACTGACAATGGCAATGGCATTCCGCAAAATATTGTTGATAAAATATTTCAACCATTCTTTACTACTAAACCTACCGGGCAAGGAACAGGCCTGGGTTTGAGCCTGAGTTATGATATTGTAAAAGCACATGGCGGTGAAATAAAAGTAGAGACGAAAGAGGGTGAGGGAACAACATTCACCATTGAATTAAAAGGGTAAATAATTTGTAAAACTATTATTATGAAAATATTTTTGTCATCCATTGTATATGTTAGTGTCTGTTTTTTTGCTTCTTCATTAACCGTGCATAGCCAGCCTTTGTCAAACAAAACAACAACACAAACCAAGGGTTTATTTGATAATGATTCATTGCTGGAAATTACCATCAGTGGTAACC
>JAYUBR010000991.1:0-1137 GCA_043740775.1 Ferruginibacter sp.
TGATTCAATTATTGTTGCGCCCAATCAAACCTTTAAATTTCAGCAGGGCAAAGCAAATTTGTATGGCGGCGAAATGAACATTGATTTCCACCCGTTAAAAAACCTGCATTTCGAAAATAGTTTTTCTGCAGTGTATGCTTTAAATAAAAGCAGTAATAATGAAAAAAAATTGACTGACAGCGCAAAGTATCTTCCGTTTATTCCTCCCTTTCATGGCGTATCAGAACTGCGTTACGATTTTAACTGCAAAGAACATCATATTGCCAATGGCTTTATAAAAGCGCAGGTAGTTTATTACGGAGCACAAAATCGTGTATATCTTACCGATAATACAGAAACGCCCACGTCGGGTTATGGTTTATTTAATATGGGCGTGGGGAGTGGCTTTACCAATAAAGCCGGCAAAACAATTTTTAATATTTATATAATGGCCAATAATTTATTTGATGTGGCTTACTACGATCATTTAAGCAGGCTGAAATATTTTACCTCTCCCAATGGCGCAGACCCTGCACGGGGCATACATAACCTGGGAAGAAATATCAGTTTTAAATTAGATATTCCATTAGCATTTAATTTGAAATAAATTTTGTTCAGCGCAGAGAAGATGAGTTAAAGAGTTTTCGCAGAGATATACATTTTCACTCTGCGTAAACTCAATTTTCTTCTGTTCTTTGCGGTTAAAAAAGAGTATAATTTTTGAATTGAAGAAGCCTGCTTACAATATTTGCTATGCGGTTATTTACAGGCTTGCTTTATAAATGCTGCTATGAAAATATACTGCTGAGCCTTTAGCCCTGATAGAAGCGAAAAGCCCGGAGCCGCGCCACAGGCGGGGCGAGGACTTGCAGTGCCCGCCAGGATGAACCCCCGCCAGTATGAATCTTTCGGGCTGGCGTTCGGACGGGGATAGCAGAAATAATGCTGATTGAAAAACAACAGATGCGCTTCTGTATTGCTTCATTTTGCCCTGCTTATCTTTACAGCATGGCAAATAAATTTTCTGGCTGGGATGATACAATTGTAGCAGTGGCCACACCACCAGGCATTGGCGCCATTGGCGTAATTCGTTTAAGTGGCGCAAAAGCATTACAAATTATTAATACTCTTTTTTCTTCAAAAGATTTATCAAATCAG
>JAYUBR010000992.1:0-12834 GCA_043740775.1 Ferruginibacter sp.
AATGTACGGCCACGCATGTATGCCAGTGGCGCAATTTCTATTGTTCTTGTGGTCATATAATAACCGAGTTTATCTGCTGGTATCATATCATCCAATGCATCGTATAATGGCCGCAGGTAAGGATCAATTTTTTCTTTCAGATCACCGGGTAAAAATCCAAGATTTTCACCTGCTTCTACTGCGGGCCTTGTTAAAATAATTTTTTTAACCGTTTTGTTTTTTAAAGCCCTTACTGCCAATGCAACTGCGGTATAGGTTTTACCGGTACCTGCGGGCCCGATAGCAAAAACAATATCATTTTTATCAACGGCTGTAACCATTCTTTTCTGGTTAACGGTACGTGCCCTTACTGTTTTGCCGTTGGGCCCAAATACCAATACATCATTGGGGTTGCGATCAATAAAGTTGTCTACCACCTGCTGATCATCACCACCTAAAATCTGCTCAAAATAATTCTCACTCATGTGCCCGTTCTGTTCAATGTATTGAACAATCAGGTCAATTTTTTCTTTGGCATCTACAATCTGTTCGGGAGCCCCGCTCAGTTTTACTTGTGTGCCTCTGCTTAAAATTTTTAAAAGGGGAAATTTCTTTTTTAGAATGTCGAGTTTACCATTGTTAACACCAAAAAATTCAATCGGGTTAACTGACTCAAGGTTAATGATAGTGTCTGTCAAAGTGCGTTTGGTTTAAAGTTTTCGAATGAAATTGTGTGGTACTTTTTGTTATTTCCTCTGTATTCAAATTTACTGAATTGCATTTGACAAAAGGTTGGTATACTTATTCACATAATGTTAAAAACGAAAAAAATAAATGAAATAAACCCAGCAGGTTTTATAAACAATAATGCATATTGCTTTGGCGCAAAAGCGGTATTTAATAAAACACGGAAATGGCCTTTCATTTTGTTTTGTGCTACAAATAATTTACTTAGTTCCCGATAGATGATAACTATAGGATTAGCATTGTTGGCTTTTATATAATGCTGTACCGCAGACCATGTATTGAGATAGCCTGTAAATTCTTCCAGTGTCCATTCAAATTCAATTTTAAATTGCCGGCTTTTTATTTCTTTAAATGGAAAAGGAATGGTGGCATAATTTTCATCAATGTATCTTCTTTCCTAATCCCAGTAAACATGAATAATTTCTGTATAAAAATGATTGATTATTTTATCGGCATCCTCATTTATTTTAAGCAAGTCAATATATAGTTTTAGGGAAGCCAGTTTATTTTTAATTGTTCAAAAAAATCCTTCTCTTCAATTTCTTTCACTTCACCGGGTTGCAAATCATTTAATGCTAAATCTTCGATCGATAAACGGATCAGCCGTTTACAGCGGTGTCGCACTGCATCCGTCATTTTTCTCACCTGGTGAAATTTACCTTCTGTTAATGTAATGGTTAACCAGGTATTCGGCAGGCCTTCTTTGAATTCATTTTCGCGGTTATATAAATTGGTTGGTTTATCAACTATCACCACTTCACAAGGGCTTGTGGTATAGAAGCCTCCACCTTTTACACGGATAGTAACACCCGTTTGTAAAAGTTTCAATTTCTCTTCTGTAACAATGTCTCTTACCTGCACCAGGTAAGTTCTTTTATGAGGCACTTTACTTTCAAATAATAATTTGGTTACTTTTTTATTGGTGGTTAAAATTAATAATCCTTCAGATTGGTTGTCGAGTCTGCCAATGGCATGTATTCCTTCGGGAAATCTAAACGGTATATCTTTTAATAAGCCAACTTTATCAGGGCTAACAAACTGCGATACCATATTGTATGGCTTGTTGATGATAAAATATCTATGAGCTGTATGAACCATGTCAGATGAACTGTGTTAAATTGTACCCTTGCAATTTCAATAAATTATTTCAGATAAAATATAAATTAAGCCATCTGCATATTTTAAAACCGGATAACTTTTTTGACTTACTAAAATTTTATTATTCTTACTGAGCACCGCATTAACAATGCGTGTATGCAAACAATTAAAATATTGTAACACCCGTTTGGTTCAAATGTAGTATAAGCAAGGGTTTAACTGATAATTAAGGTTACCTTTGCCGTCAATTTTAGAGATATGACTTTTGATGATTTGAATTTAAATACCCCTTTGCTAAGCGCATTAGACGATCTTGGCTATACCAATCCTACTACTATTCAGCGCAAGGTTTTTTCTGTGGTAATGTCGGGTGCGGATGTTTGTGGAATTGCGCAAACGGGCACAGGCAAAACCTTTGCTTATTTACTTCCCTGTTTGCGGCAATGGAAATTTTCAAAAGAAAAAAATCCCCAGGTACTGATTATTGTGCCAACAAGAGAACTGGTGGCACAGGTTGTGGAAGCCGTAAAAGCATTGAGTACTTATACCAGCCTGGTAGTAGTGGGCGTGTATGGTGGCGTAAATATCAATACACAAAAAGCAGAAGTAGAAAAAGGAGTGGATGTATTGGTAGCAACGCCGGGAAGGCTGTACGACCTTGCGATGAATGGAGCTTTTAAAACAAAATCTATCCGGCAACTGGTAATTGATGAAGTAGATGAAATGCTTAATCTTGGCTTTAGAACACAATTAAAAAATATACTGGATTTGTTGCCTGCAAGAAGACAGAATCTGATGTTTTCGGCCACCATTACTGATGAAGTGGAACAATTGATGGATACCTATTTTAATGATCCCGTAAGGGTAGAAGCGGCACCCACCGGAACGCCGTTGGAAAATATTATACAAACGGTTTACGATGTTCCAAATTTTTATACCAAGGTTAACTTACTGGAATTTTTACTGGCAATTAACAATGACATGAGCAAGGTGCTGGTTTTTGTAGCTACTAAAAAATTAGCAGATGAATTGTATGAACAGTTGGAAGCGAAATATCCGGGAACTGCCGGGGTTATTCATTCCAATAAAGAACAGAATAACCGCTTTAATACAGTAAAGCAATTTCAGGAAGGAAACTACCGCTTTATCATTGCCACCGATATTGTTGCAAGAGGAATTGATATTGCCGAGGTAACGCATGTTATTAATTTTGACATGCCGGAGGTTCCGGAAAATTATATTCACCGGATAGGCCGTACCGGACGTGCCGATAAAAAGGGGATTGCTATTACTTTTGTAACGCCTGCCGAAAAAGAATACCAGGCCGCCATTGAGGATTTAATGAAATACACCATTCCTGTTACGGAGTTACCTGCCGCACTGGTTTTATCCGACGTACTTACTGAAGACGAGAAGCCAAAGGTTTTTATGAAGATCATTCAGTTAAAGGTTCCTAAAAAAGAAGAGGTTGGCCCAAGCTTTCATGAAAAATCTGCCAAAAATAAAAAGGTAAATTTTATTGTTAGAAAGAAAGACCGGATGATGAAAAAATATGGCAAACCAATTTCAAGGGGTCAAAAAAAATAGTTTAATCAAACAATGCCTTGATGAAAAATCCTCAAAAAAACATACACGATTATAAAAAGTTTGAAAATCTAATCTGGGAAGAGAAGCAGATTACCGGTAAGGATTTTAATTATTGTACTTTTTATAAATGCAGTTTAAAAGGATGTTTTTTTGAAGACTGTAGTTTTGAAAAATGTACGTTTGAAGAATGTGATTTGTCATTAATAAAATTTAAAGACAGTTCATTTAGCGGCGTGCAGATCAATGACTCCAAAGCAATTGGTATTGTTTGGTATGATGCAGATAATCCTATTTCAGTAAACTTTAATAATTCACGGATCAGTTACTCCAGTTTTTCCGGAAAAAATTGTAAGAAGGCACAGTTTATAAATTGCATTGCCGATGAAGTAGATTTTACCAATTGCAATTTGATACAGGCAAATTTTGCAGGAACTGATTTAAAAAATGCCATCTTTTTAAACACCGACATTTCACAAGCCAATTTTGCAGGCGCAATAAATTATACCATTAACCTCAACAATAACAATACAAAAAAAGCGACCTTCAGTTTACCTGAGGCACTTTGCTTTTTGTATAATCTTGATATTATAATTATTGATTAGTAGAAGAGTATTTTTCTTCATTGATAATATAAATCAATCCCAGAAAAATAGGTATAACCTTTATAGTGACTGTTTTTTTTGAGGCAGGTCAAATGCAATTGCGTCATGTTCAAAATGTCCCTTGTGCGATCCGTCGCAAAAAGGTTTGGTTTTAGATAACCCACATCTGCAGATAGCAATTACTTCTCTTCCACCAAGATGATACGCTGCACCATTTTTATCAACCAATTCAAAATCACCTTCTACCTTAAGTGATCCATTATTATTAACAGTGATTTTTGTAGTTGCCATTGAAGTTGGGATTTTTAAATTAAAGAGTTTAGAGAATAAAATATCTGATCAATAAGTACAGAAATTCTTTAAAAATATTAAATGGAACTGCTTCTTTTTTTTCAAAAAAGGAATTCTAATTACCCCAAAGTAATTAATAAATTATACGCTTCGGGGAAAGGATTTAATTGTGTACGCTTTGGTTAACGTTTACAATTTCTATGTCCGGCTTTGATTCATCGGTAAGTTTTACTTTACCACGGTTATTTCTTACAATCCTTGAATACAAAGAAATTTCTTTATCAAAAAGAAAACGAAAAAAAAGTTTAGTCCACGAAGTGTGGTAGAATAAGCTATTATAAAACGTAGGAGCACCTGATCTTATCTGTGGTAATTTGTTCCATGGTATGGAAGGAAAATCATGGTGCTCATTGTGGTATCCTACATTAAATGCCACTGTGTTTAAAACACCATAATAACTATAGGTTTCCTGTTCGCCATGGGTTAAATAGTGCTCTTGTATCCACCTTGCTCCCAAAGGATGCAGGCCAATTGAAAAGAAAAAACTCATCAGTAAAAAAGCAATTGCTTTTGGTCCAAGCAAAAAATATACCGCTACAACAAAAGAAATTTGTACTATCCAGTTCAAAGCAACCCAACCATCAAAAGGTTTAATTTCTTTTAATCTTGCGATGCGGAATATTTGAAAAAATGGATAAAATAACAACCAGATTACTTTGCCTATAAAATAATTGTTGATCAGTTTTGCCTCCCATTTGTTTGGTAAATCACCATCCAGTTCATGTACACCCTGAAAAGAGTGGTGCTTGATATGGTATCTTTCAAAAGAGACTGAACTGGGAAAAATTTGAGGAATGTTAGCCAGTATACCTGCCAGCCTGTTGGCTTCTGGTTTTTTAAATAATAACCTGTGCGCACATTCATGTATCATTACAAACAATGCGTGATCTGCAAAAGCTCCGATGAGATAAGCAGCACCAGCCAAGATCCACCAGGATTTGTCAGCCACCAGCCAGGCCATAACAACCTGAAACAAAACGAGACCAATGATAACAAAAATTGTAAGTGGGTTTTTTCCAATCAATTTTCTAATATCAGGATGACTTTTCAGGATTTCTTTTGTTCTGATTCGATGAGGTTCAGATACATTTGAAAATACGAACGAATTTTTTTTTGCCATAAGAAATGTATAAATGATATTGGTAAAATGATTAGTGATAAAGCAAGAAACTATTTCATCATTTTTCCATTTTTTTTATTTGCGAATGTACTGAATTATACTCAATTCTTATAAGACAAAATTGGTATAAATTAAAGAATTAATAATTTACAAAATTCAACGAGTTACAAGATGAATGGTAAGATATAAGGTGTAATGCTTTATCAATAATAAAAATATCAAAAGTTAAAAAATCGTGCAGCCAGCTAAAATAAGATTTAACATAAAATATAGGAGATTTTTAAATTTCAATGTTCCGACATTGTATATTTGAACTAAAGGCAAATTCTTAATGCTATATTATGGGTATAAGTAAATCTAAAATTAAAAATATAATTATTGCGGGAATAATTATTGCAGTAGGCACGGGGGCAATAATATGGTACCAGTACACAGAAAAATTTGGTGATACCGGCATAGAGAAATCTGAGTACACAATAAGTGCAATCGATATTATAAAAGAATTTAAAAAAAATGATACCATTGCCAATAAAAAATATGCAGAAAAAATTGTAACTGTTAGGGGGTTTGTAACAGCTATAGAACTTGCAGATACTACAGTAAATATTAAAATGGCTGATAACAGCGGCTCTTATGTGATTTTTGCTTTTCAGCAACAACACCTTGCCGAAGCAAAAAGTATAAAACAAGGAGATAATGTGTCAGTAAAAGGTTCCTGTAGCGGCGGTGCTTACAGCGAAATACTTGAAACCGAATTTGTTACTTTTAAAAGATGTGCTTTAAACAATTAAATTTTTAACTACTACAAAATAAACAACAATGAAAAAAACGACCCTGATTGTTGCACTGTTTTTTGCCGGTGCCAGTGCTTTTGCTCAAAAAAAAACAACCACTTCCGGCACCATTAATTTTGATGCTTCCACCAGTCTGGATGCATTGCCAAAGGCTGAAAATAAAACAGTGGTGGCAGCTTTGGATACCAAAACGGGTGGAATAGCTTTTGAAGCCATCATAAAAAGTTTTTCTTTTGCCAATCCCATGATGCAGGGACATTTTAACAGCGTCAACTGGGTTGATTCTGATAAGTTTCCTACGGCTACATTTAAAGGAAAAATCACTAACCTGGCCAGTGTTGATTTTAGTAAAGATGGAATATATGCTGCAGAAGTAAGTGGCGATTTAACCATCCATGGCATCACCAAACCTATCACTACCAAGGGTTCAATTATTGTAACTGGTAAAGCAATTGCGGCCAAGGCGGCTTTTACCATTAAAGTAGAAGATTACGGAATTACGGGTAAAGCCATTGAAGCAGGTAAGGTAAACAAAGAACCAAAAATTACTGTTGCAGTAAATTTTTTATAAAAGTTATTGATTATTTGTTTAAACCTTTTGTCTGTTTAAAACAGAAGGTTTACTTTTTTGTGTCGAAAGTCTTTTTATAATTGCACATAAGGTTTGCCACCAAAAAATATTTTGAGAGAATCCTTTACCCTTGCTGTATCAGACAGCGGTTTATAAAATGGCATCACCAATTTATAATTTGCAGAATCTATCTTAACAATTAACAGTTTATGGCCATAACTTTTCAGGCGGTCATAGGCTTTTTGTATAGCTGCTTCCGACTGATATTCTTTTATTACAATTTTAAAACTGCTGCTGTCTGTTTTTAGAGCCGTAGGTGTAGCGGATAAAATTGCACTGTTGTTAACAGTATCTTTTTTTGTTGTATCAATTGCCACACCGGAAATTTTTGCTGTGTCTTTTTTTATTGTGTCTTTTTTTATCCCAGGTATTTCAATTGCTACAGAACTTTCCAGTTGTTTCAATACAAGAAAATAGTACGCAGCAAATACAGCCAGTGCAGTGCCCGTAAAAACCGTTACAGCAATTATTATATTTCTTCTGTTATTGTTGTCTGCAGATTCACTTTCAAACGAAACCGGTTCTTCCCGTTTTTCTTTTACAAGTTTAGGAATGTCATCTATTCTGGGAGTAATAAAATCGCCCGGAAAAAATTCATACATGCCTTGCTGGCTTTTTTGAATGGTACCTACGCCTTCAATAACAAGGGGTTTGCCAATATTTAAAAACTGTTTAGCCAGCATTGCATAACTTTCCAGGTCGGATGAAGCAAGGGGCTTTATTTTGTTTGTGTGTTGTACAATATAATCCACCAGTCGTTCATCTTCGGTCGTATTTAAATTGTATTCAAAAGAAAATGCGTCTGCAGGCATGATAAAATCCTTGTCTCCGGCTGTGGGTAAAACTATGTCAGTTTTTAATTTAATAATACCAATACCGGGCAGGGCAACCTGTTTATTGGAATATAAATACTGAACTATGAGTTGTTCTATTTTCAAAATAAAAGATATTTGGGTAAAACAAACCTAACTAATATTGCTCAATTAGCAAAACAACAACTTAATTATTGGTTAACTTTGGCGCATGATCAGTGAAAAAGACATCGAATTTCTGAAGTATTGGGAACGGGTAAGGGAAAATGAAAATAGTTTTGCCAGCAAAATAATCCGGGGTTTACCAATGGCCTTTTTGTTTGGACTGCCCATTGTTTTATCTGTAATAGTGGTTAGGTTATTTGCCCCGGACTGGTACATGAAAATATCTGCAACTTCCCCAGGCAGCCTTATTACCATCGTGATTGCCATAACCATCATAATTGTTTTTTATGCTTACTTCCGTATGCAATACAAGTGGGAAATGAATGAACAGTTGTACAACGAAATAAAATCAAAAAAAAATAAAACTGAAAATCAAACAAACATCAATTAAAAAAACATGCACAAAAAAATTTTTCTTCTCCTTGCTCTACCGTTAAGTTTATTAACTGCTTGCACCAAATCATCTTCAAACGGTTGTAATTACACAACTCCGACAGCTGTGGCAGCTGCTGCGGAAATTGCTAATTTAAAAGCTTATTTGGATGCCAATTCATTGACTTACACTCAGCACCCAAGTGGAATATTTTACAACATTACAGCCCCTGGTACGGGTACTGCAACAGCCGGTGTGTGTTCTAATATTACGGTTAAATACAGCGGCAGACTAACTACCACCACAACTCCTTTTGATCATAACGATACCGGAGCCTATTTTACGTTGGGTCAATTAATTACAGGATGGCAATATGGTATTCCGCTGATAAAAACTGGTGGCGCTATCACCTTATACATACCGCCATCATTGGGTTACGGCAGTACCGGTTACGGACAGGCTATACCGCCTAATTCAAATCTTATTTTTACTATGGAATTGCTGAATGTTCAATAATTAAAAAATGATGTTTTGAGCCACGAAGCCATTTCCATATTTGATATGTTTAAAATTGGCATTGGGCCAAGCAGCAGCCATACTCTTGGCCCCTGGAAGGCGGCATTGCTTTTTTTGAAGTCGCTGGAAGATAAAAAAATTTTACAGCAGGTTAAAAATATTAAAGTATTGCTTTATGGATCTTTGGCGAAAACCGGCGTTGGTCATGGTACCGGTATTGCAGTACAGCTTGGCTTATGTGGCGAAGACCCCGTTACATTTGATGTAAATAATATTGCGGCCAAAATGGATGATATCAGCAATATGAAAAAGATAGTTTTGAATGGCCGCCACGAAATTGATTTTGATCCGCAGGAAGATATTGAATTTTTATTTACAGAATCTTTGCCCTTTCATCCCAATGCCCTGACCTTTTTAGTAACCTTAACCAACGGTGATGCCTTTGCTGAAACCTATTATTCTATTGGTGGTGGTTTTGTGATAAAGGAAGGTTTTGTAAAAGATGAAAACAAGGAAACCCTTTTGCCTTTTCCCATCAACACCGCAGCAGACGTTTTGCACTGGTGCATTCGCACCGGGATGAATGTAAGCGAAGTGGTATTGGAAAATGAAAATGCATGGCGGCCTGAAGACGAAACAAAAAAAGGAGTGTTGGCAATTTGGAAAGTGATGAAGGAATGTATGTATCGCGGCTGCCATACTCAGGGTAATCTGCCCGGTGGATTATTTGTTAAACGCAGGGGTTTTGATTTGAATAAAAAACTATTACAGCAACGCAGTTACCATGACTACGAAAGCTGGACAGAAGCCATCCGCCGGGGTGGCAATGATTTTAAATATATTCTGGATTGGGTAAGTTGTTTTGCACTTGCAGTTAATGAAGAAAATGCCTCATTCGGCAGGGTAGTAACCGCGCCTACCAATGGCGCTGCGGGCGTAATACCCGCCGTTTTGCAATACTATATTATTTTTTGTGATGGCAACACCGATGATAAGATCATCCGGTTTTTATTAACGGCAAGTGAAGTGGGCTGCATCTTTAAAAAAGGCGCGACCATCTCCGCAGCAATGGGTGGCTGCCAGGCAGAAATTGGTGTAAGCAGTGCAATGGCTGCTGCGGCACTTACCGAGTGCATGGGCGGTACACAAAAGCAAACTTTAATGGCGGCAGAAATTGCCATGGAACATCACCTTGGTCTTACATGCGACCCCATTGCAGGGCTTGTACAAATACCCTGCATTGAGAGAAATACCATGGGCGCTATCAAAGCCATTACTGCCTGCCAGCTTGCTTTACAAAGCACACCCGACTATGCAAAAGTTAGCCTGGATGCGGTAATAAAAACTATGTGGGATACCGCTCTTGACATGAACAGTAAATACAAAGAAACCTCCGATGGTGGCCTTGCCATCAATATCCCCATCAGTTTAAGTGAGTGCTGAATTTGGGTTGCAAAAAACATTGCCCCGGCTAAGAAGCAATGTGGTACTGCATTTTCGTCGCACACTTGTACTTTTATTTTTTCTGCATCTTTTATTGAAGCTTAGATGGCATTCAAAATATTGATTGGTTACAAAATAAAAAATACCCTATTTTTTCAGGGTATTTTTATTCTTCATAACTTAATTTTTAAACAGTAATAATAAAGATGCCAGTTTATCTTTCAGTTCTTTGCGGTTGATTATGAAATCTAAAAAACCATGTTCCAATAAAAATTCGCTTCGCTGAAAACCCGGCGGAAGATCTTTTTTAATGGTTTCTTTAATCACTCTCGGGCCGGCAAATCCAATTAAGGCACCTGGTTCGCCACAAATAATATCACCCAGCATGGCAAAGGAAGCGGTAGTGCCCCCAAAAGTAGGATCGGTACAAAGTGAAATATAAGGAATTTTAGCATCGGCTAATTGTGATAATTTGCCCGAAGTTTTGGCCAGTTGCATCAATGAAAAGGCACTTTCCATCATCCTGGCACCACCACTTTTATTAATAATCATAAATGGTAGGCCATGCAAAATACAGTAATCGCAGGCACGGCATATTTTTTCGCCCATCACACTTCCCAGGCTGCCGCCAATAAATTCAAAATCCATACAAGCCACTACAAAATCATTGCCTTTTAATTTACCATGCGCCACCGTGATTGAATCATGAATGCCGGTTTTTGCGTAGGTTTCTTCCAGCCTTTTATCGTATGGTTTTAAATCAACAAACTTTAAATAATCTGTAGATACAATATTTGCAAACAATTCTTCGAATTCATTTTCATCGAATAAAATCTCAAAGTATTCCCCACTGCCAATACGGTGGTGGTGGTCGCATTTAGGGCAAACAAATAAATTTTCTCTTAACTCTGATACAGTACAGGTGTATTTGCAATCAGGGCACTTGGTCCACAATCCTTCAGGCGCATCAGCCTTATCTTTGGTAGCAGTAAGGATACCCTTTTTTATGCGTTTGAACCAGCTTCTTTTTGTCTCTTCTGATTCTCCATCTTCCCCGGCAAGGTTGGCATCAAAATCTTCTTCTTTTATCATAATAAGCCCCACCTCCATATCGTTGCAAATATGCCGGATATGCAGGGTTCTTTTAAAAGTTAAAAATTACTACATCTTCAAAAATAGCTTTTAAAGGGTGCTTTAAAATAACTGTAAACAATTTATATTACTTTATTAATTGTAAATGTATATAAATTGTTTACAGCACTATATTCAAAGATTATGCATTCGTGTTGATACAATTCAAATCATCAAAAGCGGAAACCGTGGCCGGTGTCCCACTGACCACGGTTAAAAATTCTAACTCAATAAATTGTTTACAGCACTATATTCAAAGATTATGCATTCCTGTTGATACAATTCAAATCATCAAAAGCTTTCTCAAGGCGCTTGATAAATATTTCCTGTCCCTTGCGTAACCATACCCTTGGATCGTATTGTTTTTTATTTGGTTTGTCGCTTCCTTCCGGGTTACCTAACTGGCCCTGCAGATACCCTTCATTCTTTTTATAATTGTTTAAAACACCTTCCCAAAATGCCCACTGCAAATCGGTATCAATGTTCATTTTAATAGCGCCATAACCAATGGCTTCTCTTATCTGGTGCTGTGGAGATCCGCTACCACCATGGAATACAAAGTAGACAGGTTTTGGTTCGGTTTGTAGTTTTTTCTCAATATATACCTGGCTATTATTTAAAATTTCAGGACGTAATTCAACATTGCCTGGTTTATAAACACCATGTACGTTACCAAAAGCTGCAGCAATTGTAAACAAATTACTAACCTTACCTAATTCTGTGTAAGAATATTCCACATGTTCAGGCTGGGTATATAATTTATCATTTTCAATATTACTGTTGTCAACACCATCTTCTTCACCACCGGTAACACCCAGTTCAATTTCAATGCTCATACCCAATGGAGCCATTCTTTTAAAAAATTCTACTGAGGTATGAATATTTTCTTCAATTGGCTCTTCACTTAAATCAAGCATGTGAGAACTGAATAAGGGTTGACCTTTTTCTTTATAAAACTGTTCGCCTGCATCAATCAATCCGCTGATCCATGGCAACCATTTTTTTGCTGCATGATCGGTGTGTAATACAACAGGTACACCATAATATTTGGCTACATTGTGTATATGCAGCGCACCTGAAATTGCACCCGAAATATTGGCCTGTAACTTATCATTCGGCATTCCTTTTCCAGCTATAAACTGGGCACCCCCATTGCTGAACTGTATAATTACCGGGGAGTTAACTTTTGCTGCCGCTTCCAGTGTGGCATTAATAGTATCCGTACCAATGCAGTTAATTGCAGGCATCGCAAACTGGTTTGTTTTGGCATCATTGTAAAGGGCTTCTAACTCTGCGCCGAACAATACTCCGGCTGTGTATTTACTCATGTTGGTTGTTTTTTACAAAAATAAGTGAATTTCACTTTTCACAAATGGTTATTTGAATTGTACCATAATTATACACATTACAGGTGAAGCTATATAATGGCATTGTAATTATGTAGGGTGGGGGAGTTATGTGATACAAACATTTATGTCTTGCTTC